>JANOHP010000264.1:0-5595 GCA_031406575.1 Hyphomicrobiales bacterium | reverse complement strand
CATCCGGCCTCCTCGCCACCACGAATCACCAATGTTTACAGGGCAATTGCGGCGACACGGGACGTGGCTGGGTAGTCAGGCATATGTGTGTGGCAATTGGCACGATCACGACTCGAATTGCGCGCGTCTACTGAACATTGCAGATTGCCCTGGAGCAGGTACATTTCGCTGCTACAGAAACGATGCACCCGAACCAGCAGGCGTGAAAAGGTGTTCCGCTCAGGGCAGTCGAGTCAAAATTGATTTGAATGTCAGACGTCAGAAAATAAAGCGGCGCTCCGAATGAGCCACGTCCGTAGTTGAGCTCGAAAAAACACAACGCTTGAAGCACAGGCAATAGCGGCTCGATCGCACATTAGAGGGAATAGGCGCGGGGGCCAAACGCAGGCGAATCAGTCAGACAACGTTGTGGGGACAACGGAAACGGCTCGATGTGAAAATTCGTCCGATGACGGACGTCGGCACGTGAGTGCCTTGGGGAAGGCAAGCAAGAGGATGGAGGGCGCGCGGTACGCGTGCATTCCGGGGGGACGAGCGTGAACAGCCTATTTGCACGACTAAGCGTGATTGGGGCGATCATCTTCGGCGTCGTGGTGATGGCGTCGATCGCGATCGCGCAGCAGTCACCCGCGCAGTTCGATCATGCCCGCACCGGCTTTTTGCTGTCGGGCGCGCACGCCACCGTCGAGTGCACCGCGTGTCACGTGGCTGGCCGCTTCCGTGGAACCCCGCGCTCCTGCGAAGGGTGTCACAACGGCACGACGGCAGCGGGAAAACCCCAAAACCATATTCGATCGAGCTCGACATGCGAAAGCTGTCACAAGAGTACCGTTTCGTTTTCGGGGGCAACGTTCAACCACACCGGCGTGAGGTCCAACTGCGCAAGCTGCCATAACGGCACGACAGCCACCGGCAAACCCCAGTCCCACATCTCGACGAGCGCGACTTGCGAGACCTGCCACAAGAGCACCGCGTCGTTCTCCGGCGCGCGCTTCGACCACGCGGGTCTGACGTCGAACTGCGCCAGTTGCCACAACGGCGCCACAGCCACCGGCAAACCCCAGACCCACATTTCCACGACGGCGGCCTGCGAGACCTGCCACAAGAGTACCGTCTCCTTCTCGGGCGCGCGCTTCGATCATGCGGGCGTGAGGTCGAGCTGTGCCAGTTGCCACAACGGCACGAAAGCCACAGACCCACATTGCCACGACTGCGGCCTGCGAGAGCTGCCATAAGGGCACGGCGTCGTTTTCGGGTGCAACGTTCAGCCACGCGGGCCTGACGTCGAACTGCGCAAGCTGCCACAACGGCAAGACGGCCACCGGCAAACCCTCGACGCATATCACGACATCGGCGTCCTGTGAGACCTGCCACAACACGACGGCGTTCGCGGGCGCACGAGTGAGCCATGTGGGCATCACGACGGGATGCGCGACGTGTCATGGCAAGACGGCCATCGGCAAACCCTCGACGCATATTACGACATCGGCGTCTTGTGAGACCTGCCACAACACGACGACGTTCGCAGGTGCAAGAGTGAGTCATGCGGGCATCACGACGGGATGCGCGACCTGCCATGGCAAGACAGCAACCGGCAAGCCCTCGACGCATATTTTGACATCGGCGCCCTGCGAGACCTGCCACAAATCGACCAAGACATTTGCCGGAGCCACGATGAACCACGCCGGTATCACGTCTGGATGTGCGAGCTGCCATACCAAGCCGAGAAGCCATCCCTCTACCAGTGCGCCGTGCGAGAACTGCCACAAACGGGCCGGGAGCTGGAGCCGTTGATGACATCGAACACAGATCAAATCGATCGCGTCAGGAAGATGGGCAGCGCCCGGATCATCGGATCCGCAGCCTGCGTTCTGGCGGCAGTGTCGATGGCCTCGCTCGTCCCGGCACAGGCCGAGCCCGTCACCGATCGCATTTTGGCAGGCAGCCAAATCATCACCAGAGACGGCTGCATTCTGCTGAAGGTGAATTTCAACATTCGCATTCGCTACGTCAGTCACTTTCCGTTGAACCGTGGTGACGAGCTGCGCATCGTCGTGCGCCCCATCGATCAGGCGCAAGCAGCGGCCGAGCTGCTCACCGCACGCGAATCGGCGCGCCCACCGGCCAATCGAGCCATCCCCATCAAGGCGATCGACTTCGAGGCGGGCCGTGGCGAAGGCTCCACGCTGCGTTTGCAGTTCAACGGTCCTGTCGACTATCAGGTGGGTCCTGGCGCCGACTTCGAAAGCGTGGTCATCGCTCTGGCCGATCCCAAATCACGCAAGGCGTGTGCGCCCGTCGTGCCGCTGGGCGCGAGTGGAACGTGGAACACCACGGTCGTGCCGGAGTCGGCCCAGCCCGGTCTCGGCTCGCGCGCTTCAGCGGCGACCCTTCCATCGCGCGCGCGCGATCGGGCAACCGGCCCCATCAGCGCCGCCGACCTGAAAGCGGCAGGCGCTGCCATGGATGAGGGACGTGCGGCCCTCAAGAAGCAGGATTACGAGACCGCTGCGCGATTGCTGATCAAAGTTCTGCGCTATCCCGAAAACCAGTACAGTTCCGATGCCCAGGAACTGCTCGGCATCGTGTATCAAAAGAACAAACAGCACGCAGACGCCAAAGCCGAATACGAGGATTATCTGCGCCGGTATCCCAAAGCGGAGGGCGCCGAAAGCGTGAGCCAGCGCTTGGCCGCTATCGAGACGGCGCAGATGTCGCGCGAGGAGAATTTGCGCGCCGCCAAACAATCGGGTCGAACGGGCGACGGCGGACCGGGACAAACCACCTGGACCGTATCGGGAAGCGCCTCCCAATTTTATGTCCGCGACGACAGCTTCCGCATCGTGCGTGACCCTTCGCTGCCCCCGATCCTCAATGCAGACAAAGAAGACCACCGCGTTCATCGCAATGCCGTTCTGTCCAGCCTCGATATCTTCGCCACCTGGAACAATGATCTCGTCAAATCGAAAATCCGCCTGTCGGGAACCGAGGAGCATCGCTTCAACGGCGACGGCGAAGATATTCTGGGTGTTTCGGCACTCTATTGGGAAACCGCCTTCAAGCAATCGGGCGTACTGGGCCGCATCGGTCGGCAGACGCGCAATACGGGCGGCGTGCTCGGTCGGTTCGATGGCGGTTTGGTGAGTTGGCAGACGCACCCCTGGCTGAAATGGAACGTCGTTGCGGGCTCTCCTGTCGCGAGCCGTCGTGACGAACCTTTCAAGGACGAGAAAATCTTCTACGGCGGCAGTGTCGATTTCGGGCCGTTTTTCGGTGGCCTGGACGTCAGTGTCTTCGCCATCCACCAGCAAGTCGGCGACATCATCGATCGCCAGGCGATCGGCACGGAATTGCGCTATCTCGATCAGACGCGATCGGCGTTTCTCACGCTCGACTACGACACGCACTTCCAGGAATTCAATGCCGCCATCGCCAGCGGGTCCTGGACGCTGTTCGACAAGTCGATGCTGCACGCGGGTGTCGACTATCGCAAAGCGCCGTATTTGACGAGCTGGAACGCATTGCAAGGCCAGCAGATGCCGACGCTGTTCGAGTTGCTGAAACTGCGCACGCGCGAAGAAGTGACGCAGATGGCGATCGACCGGACCGCGACCTACCAATCGGTCAATCTGGGGTACTCGCGCCCACTCAGCGAGAAACTGCAGATCTCCTTTGACGTCACGGCCGCTCACATCGACGGCACGATCACCTCCTTCGGCGTCGATGCGCT
This sequence comes from Hyphomicrobiales bacterium, assembly GCA_031406575.1. Classification (GTDB taxonomy): domain Bacteria; phylum Pseudomonadota; class Alphaproteobacteria; order Rhizobiales; family Hyphomicrobiaceae. The sequence goes on along the minus strand of JANOHP010000264.1, from coordinate 1,865 downwards.
GCCATCGACGGGGACGGAAATCTACTATTCCACACGCCTGATCGGGACGAGCCTCATCAGCGAGGGCGACATGTTCACCGCCGCTGCTCGCTACGCCGACCGCCAAGAGTCCCACGCCTATGCGCTGGATTTCGGCGTACGATATCCGCTGACACGCGATTGGCGCGTGAACCCGCGTCTGCTGCTCGCCTACCGCGAAGGCAAGAACAGTGATCTCGTCGAATACACCGTGCTGCCGTCGATCCTGCTCGATTACAATCTCACGAAGGACTTGGCGTTCGAATTCGAGGTCGGGGCGAAGCGGACCTGGCGCGAAGAGGCGGGCATTCAGGACGACGACACCGAGTTGTTCTTCACAGTCGGCTTGCGCTACGATTTTTATACCGACGGCAAATGGGGCTGCCCGGCATCGGCGCCGAAATGTCGATGATGGGGGCACGGCGTGTGCCATCCGCGTCGAGAGGAGTATCTGCGTCATGACACCGGCAGCTCCTGGAGTGCCTCACACGCGAAGCGCCGACGAGGCCGAGGGGTCTGTAACCCCGTCGCGCTGGCGGACAGGTCACCCGATCCTCATCGTGTGCACCCTGGCGGCGATGATTTTTGCAGGTGTCGGCCTGTGGTTCGAGAATTCCCGCTCGCCGATGCGGCCTGCGAGCCTGGATGGTCGAGACGATCCAATTGCGCGCTTGGCACGGGTCTCCGCGCAGACAGCGCTCCCCCCCGATCATCCTCCCATCGATGCGCAGGCCGGCGGTCTCCCCAGTGTGGAGGACATGATCACGCGTTTGGCTCGCCGCCTCGAACGTGAACCGGGCAATGCCGAGGGCTGGCGCATGCTGGGATGGTCCTACGCGAATACGGGGCGTTTTACCGATGCGATCACAGCCTATGCGAAGGCTATTGCGCTGCAACCCGACGCTGCGGAGTTCCACGCAGCCTATGGCGAAGCGATTGTTCGGTCGACTGGCGGCACCATCTTGCAGGAGGCGCGGCAGGCCTTCACGCGCGCGCTCGAACTCGATCCGAAAAACATCCAGGCGCGCTATTTTCGGGGCCTAGCGAACGAACAGGATGGCAGCACGCAGGCCGCTCTGACACAGTGGACTGCACTTCTGGTCGACTTGGCGCCCGATGATGCATTGCGCGAGACGGTCGAACGAAGCGCAGTCGCGCTCGCCCGCGAGCTCGGGGTCGAACTGGCGGTGCCGGAACGCAAGGGACCGACGGTCGAAGACATCCGCAACGCGCTCGAGCTGCCCGTCGTGCAACAACAAACGATGATCCGCGGGATGGTTGAAAGTCTGGCGCGACGCCTCGAGTCCTCGCCGCGCGACGAGGAAGGTTGGATTCGGCTGATCCGCTCGCACCTGGTGTTGGGCGACAGGCAGGCCGCTCAAGACTCGCTGCGCCGTGCACGCCTGGTGTTCTCGAGCGGCACCGGTGAAAGCACGCGCATCGAGGCAGCGGCACGGGAGATGGGCGTCCGCGAATAGCTGGCGTCAGCGCGCAGGCGCAATCGCACGGCGTTGGCCATGACCGCACCCTGCGACAACGCTTATGTCCTTGACGCGTCGTTGCGGACTTGGCACGTACATGTCCGTACAATCAACAACCGCGACGACGTTCGTCATCCCCGGAGGAAACTATGACCAAATCCACAGGCGCGGGCCGCACGCGCCGGCACGTCTTGCAGGGCAGCGCGGCAGCCGCAGCGACCGCCGTTTCTGGCTTTCCCTTCGTTTCGCGGGCACAGAACAAGCCGATCAAAGCCGGCATGGTCACGATCCAGTCGGGCCGTGGCGCGGTCCTGGGCTCGGCGTCCAGCAAGGGCGCGCTGATGGAGATCGACAAGTTCAACGCCG
>JANOHP010000257.1:0-14608 GCA_031406575.1 Hyphomicrobiales bacterium | reverse complement strand
CGCCACGTTCCAGATTCAATCGCAACCCTGCGGCGGCGCCTCATCGTCGGCATCGCACGACGCTTGCCACGCTGCCCCTGCTGCGCGACGCCAAATCGAGATCAAAAGTGGCACCGAAAATCGTGACACAGTACGATTAGCGCGCGTTCTGTACGCTCGGCTTGCGCACACGCTCAACGCGCGCAACCCAACACTTCGGTCGGGCACTCGTGATGTTGGGTTACGCGCGTTGACCGTTGGAACGTGTGAAGAGTGCCGTGCCCGCGCTAACCCAACGGGATACCGGCAGCTTCATCCTCAAACCTTGACCCGTTTGATCGCCAGCGATTTGAGGTAGGCCATCGGGTCGGCCGAATCGAACTCTTTGCCGTCGAAGAATTTCTCCACGCCCCGGCTGTCACTCGCCGGGATATCGGCGGCGGCCACCCCCAGCGCCTTTGCCGCGTCGCGCCACAGATCCGCGCGGTTGACCTTTGCGATCAATCCTTTCGTGTCGAAGGCCGGTTCCAACTTACCCCAGCGAATGTTCTCCACGAGCATGTACTGATCGTGGCTCGCCCAAGGAAACGAAGCGTGCTCGGTCCAATATTTCATCATCTGCTTGGGGAACTTTCCCGCCTTCCCGTGGCCGAAATTGAAACCGCCCGAGATGCGGCCGAGAATGTCTGGAACGGGCGCGTTGATCCATTGCCGCTTGCCCACGAGCTCGGCCAGTTCGCGCTTGTTTTCGGGCTTGTCGCACCACATCTGGGCTTCGAAGATCGCCATCAGCAGCGCACGCGTGGCCCTGGGATTTTTCTCGACCCAATCGGCGCGCATCGCGAATGATTTGTCGGGGTGCAGCGGCCAATACTCGTCCGTGGTGATGGCGGTGTAACCGATGTTCTGGTTGACGAGCTGCTCGTGCCAGGGCTCGGCGACGCAGAACACGTCCATGTTCCCGACCTTCATGTTCGCCACCATCTGCGGCGGCGGCACGGGAATGAGGTTCATGTCGGTGTCGGGATCGATGCCGCCGGCCGCCAGCCAGTAGCGGATCCACAGATCGTGCGTGCCGCCGGGAAACGTATGCGCGCCCGTGAAGACCTTGCCGGCGGCCTTGCGTTTGGCGATCGCGGCTTTGAGCGGCGAGGAATCGAGGCCGATGCGCGGCTCCTTGAATTCATTCGAAACCGAGATCGATTGCCCATCCAGATGCAACCGCGCCAACATCGCCATCGGCACGGGATTGCTGTTCTGCGTAATTTTTCCCGAGGCCATCAGATAGGGGATGGGCGTCAACACGTGCGCGCCATCGATGCCGCCCCCGGCGCCGCCGAGCGCCAGATTATCGCGCGTCGCGGGCCACGACGCCTGCTTGCTGACGTCGACGTCGGGCATACCGTGCTTGGCGAAAAAGCCTTTGTCTTTCGCCACGATCAGCGGACACGCATCGGTCAACGCAATGAAGCCCAGTCTGACACCGGCAACTTCGGGACCCGCACTCTGCGCAAAGGCGCCCGAGGAAAATTGCGCGCGAACCGCGGCCAGCGTTGCGGCCGCCGTTGCCACACGCAACACGTGCCGCCGCGAGGCATTGCTGCCTGCGGACCCGCGCTTTTCAATCGACATAATTCCTCCCGAACAACATTCCCTGCACCGTTCGGTCGAGTAGGTGCAATTGCAATGCCAGACTTAACCATAACCCGATTGCCCGAAAAATCCGCCGTTCGTGGCTGTTGTCGTCTCAGGGGAGGCTGAAATTACAGGCAGACCCGGCACATTCTGCTGAAATTAACGGCAGAAACGAGGGGCGCCGCACCCGGACGCGAGCATGTCACTGAACCGCCATCAGTGCCCGGATCTGCCAGGCAGCGGCCGCAATACGCATCGCGATGAGCGCGCGCCCGCGCTCGACAGAAGACGTCGTGGGATCGCCGCTCACACCCGTGGTCACCGGGATGAGTGTTGGGCGCACCGCGCGCTCGAGGTGCACTCCGGTGGGATTGACAGCCATCAGTTCCGACGTATCGATGATGCCGGCGTGCTGCCCAATACGCGCACGCGTCTCTCCCTCGGCAACCAGCGCTTCGATTTGCTGGCGATCATCATAGTAGGACCCGATCTGCACGACGCGTACGCCATCCGCCGCCCAAGCACGTGTCAATCGCTCCGCCACCCGCGCCTGCGCCGGCTGACTGGCACCGTGATCGCCGATGAAGCAAATGATCTCGAAGCCGCCGGCTCGAAGGCTGCGCGCAATGCCCTCGAGAACACCTTCGAAGGCCTCCTCCGAGACGCCAATGGTGCCGGCGAAGCGCAAGTGTCCCGTCGGCGGCTCCCAGCTTCCCTGCGGAACATAGGAAACGACGGGCGCCACCAGCGTACGGCCAACCTCGCGAGCAATACGCGTTGCGGCCCAACCGACGATGTAATCGTGCTTGCCCACGACCATGTGCGGGCCGTTCTGCTCGATGCCGCCCGTCGGCACGATCACCGTGGTGTGGCCCGCCTGTACGGCAGCGCGAACCTCCACCCAGGTCAGGTCTTTGATTTCCAGTCTCGGAGACAGCGGGGCCGTCAACGTCGGTTGCGCGATGAATAGACCCGCAAGACCTACCAGCGCGACGCCGACGGCGGCTCCGACGTTCATCCGCCCTGTCATTGCATTCCTTCCTCTGCCATCGTGCGAACTCGACGCGCCTTAGACGGAGCCGCATCGGGTTGTTCGGGCCGCAGTTTGAACGGATAGATCAATTGAGCGAGGTAGGTCTGCGGAAACTCATGGTCGTCGACGCCGAACACCTGCGGGAGACGCCCCTGCGGCATATGAAACGTCCCGAAGAGGACATCGTAGAACGAAAACGTCGGCGCGAAATTCGAGCTGCCACCGTCATCGGCCGGGCCGTGGTGCCACCGGTGAAACACCGGTGTGGCGATGACGTATTTGAGCGGACCCAGGGTCCAGTTGACATTCGCATGCACGAACGCCGCACTCAAAATATCCCACGCCAAAAAGAACGCGAAGACTTCCGGCGATATTCCCAAAGTGATCATGAGGATCGCCACCAACGTCGGCTGAAGCATCATATTCACAGGGTGAAAGCGATAGCTCGTCGTCCAGTCGACCTGCTCCGACGAATGGTGGATGGCGTGGAATTTCCACATCGTCACGCCATGAAACCCGCGATGGATCCAATACAAAAGGAAGTCCGTCAGCAGCAGATAGATGACCGATTGCCAGAAGAACGACAAGCCGCTGAGTGGTCCACGACCATTGGCAAAATAGTCCTGAATTTCGCCTTTCGACATGATTCCGGAAAAGAGGAAAAAAATGACGATCAAGACTGGAAACTTGAAGTAACGCGACGCGACGGCGTGCACCAAGGCGTAACAGATATCCGTAGCGAGACCAGGGTTCCGCCACCAGACCTTACCGGGGCTCGATACTTGGCTCTCGAATATGCTGAGCAGCGTGAACAACACCGCGAGCCCGACCATGATCGGGATTTGCTTGGCGTAAATGGCGATCATTTCATCGAACACGGTCGTAATGACTTCGATCATGGGGACTACTCGCGAGACAGCCGATTGTCTCTTGCATCTAGCGAGACGAAGTTAAAATGACCGTAATCGGTGCCGCGAACGGGCATAACACGCGCAAGACGACACGTCTTATTGTGGCACAAACGGTTGGGATATTTTTATGAAGATACCTATTCGGCGCAGCTAACATGTTTCTAACCCGGCCGTGACATAGTCGGGCGCTGGTGAATGATTGTCGAATATACGACGCCAAACTGTGAGGAAATCGCCATGATCCGGGGTCGTTGCATGGCCTTTTCGCTGGTCATCCTGATGGCCACCTCCACCCTCGCCACGGCTCAGTCGCCCGGTGAACGTTTGCGCACCGAACTGGAGGCAGGGCGCGCGGGCCAAGCTGTCGCAGCGCTGCGACCTCTTGCGGCAACCGATCCCGAAGCGCGGATGGCGCTGGGGTTTGCGCAGTTCATGCACTCCGTCGAGCGGCTGGTGCAGGGGCTGCATCGCTACGGGTTGAAATCTCCGACCAATCCCTTCCTGCCGATCATCCGCGTGCCCGTGCCGACCAACCGCCAAGCCGAAGCCCTCGACTATTCCAAGCTGCGTGCTCTCTACCAAACCCTGCTGGATGATCTGGCTGCGACGCGCGCGACGTTGGCCGCCATTCCTTCGAGCTCCGCCAAGATCGTTCTCGATCTCAACGCCGTGAAGATCAATCCTGGCTCGGTGGTGACTGGGCCGCAGAATGCCATGGGCCTGCGCGACGTGATCGGCGCCATGGGTGGGCGAACCGGTGCCAACGGTGCGGCAGCGTCATGGGAGGTCGCGTTCGATTACTCCGATACGTTGTGGCTTGCCGGTTATTCTCACGTCCTGTCCGCCATGATCGAATTCGTGATGGCGCACGATTGGGAGAAAACCTACGACGCCACCGCGCATCTCTTCTTCGATGGCGCGCGGCCCCCGAAAGACTTTCTACCCGCCGCCCCCCTCGATGCCATGAACGCCATGGGTGGCGGTGTCGCCGATCAGATCGCCTTCCTGCATCTCATGCAGTGGCCTGCCGGCGACAAGGTCCGCATGAGTGCTGCGCGCGGGCATCTCAAATCGATGATCGCGACGAGCCGCCAGACCTGGAAAGCCGTTCTGGCGGAAACCGACGATGATCGCGAGTGGCTCCCCTCGCCCACGCAACACAGCCGCGCCGTGCCGAGCCTGCCCATCACCGCAGACTTGGTGGAGTCGTGGCACAAAGTGCTCGATGAATTCGACGCGTTGCTCGATGGCCGAGCACTGCTGGCCCACTGGCGTTTCAAGAAGGGCGTCGATTTGAAAATGTTCTTCGAAGAGCCCAAGCCCTTCGACCTCGTGCTGGCGATCACAGGACACGGCATGACGCCGTTCCTGAAGGACGGTCCCGTTCTCGATGGCACTGCCTGGAGCCGCTGGAACGGACTCTTCCGCAGCAATTTCCTGGGCTACGCGTTCTTCATCAACTGAGCGCGACCCCGTTCACACCAGCAACGCCTTGCCGATCACCTGCCGATCGATGATGAGCTTGAGCGCATCGGCGGCATCGGCGAGGGGCAGCGCGTGCGAATGGTAGGGCGCAATGCGTCCGGCCACCAGCCAACCCACCAGCACCTCGAGATTGCGCCGCGCCCGCTGGGGATCGAGACGATTGAGGGCGCCGATCGTGAACCCAATCACTTCGGCATCCTTGACGAGCAGGTGGTTGGTCTTGGCGAGCCCCGGCCGGCCGCCGGTGAAGCCGACGATCAAAATCCGCCCGAACGGCGCTATACAGCGCATCGACTCGTCGAACACGTCGCCACCGACGGGATCGAAAATCACGTCAGCGCCGCGGCCGCCCGTCACCGACTGGACATTTTCCCGGAAGCCCCCGCTGTAGTCGATCACTTCGTCGGCGCCCAGGCTCTTGCACACCTCGAGCCGCTCGGGACTGCGCGCTGTCGCAATCACGCGCGCGCCCATGAGCTTTCCGACATCGACGGTCGCCAGACCAACACCGCCCGCAGCACCATGCACGAGCAGTGTTTCGCCCGGTTGCAGGCGCGCGCGCTGCAACGCGTACAACGCCGTCGTATAATTCGACCGGAACGCGGCTGCTGCTTCGTAGCTCACCGTATCGGGAAGCTTCACGACACTATCGGCGAGCTGCACGGTTTCTTCCGCAAAACCGCCCCCACACAACACCCTGTCGCCCACTTGCAGACCCTCGACGCCGGCGCCGAGATCGATGATCTCGCCAGCCGCTTCGCCCCCTGGAATGAAGGGCGGCGGCGTCTTGATGTGATAGGTGCCGGCGATCCGCAGCACGTCGGAAAAGCTGACACCACGCGCATGCAGGCGAACTTTCACCTGCCCCGTACCGGGCTTCGGAGACGCCACGTCTTTGACGACCAGGCTGTCTGGTGGGCCATAGGCTTCGCACATGACGACTTGCATTCGAGCACTCTCCAGAATTTCGCGAACCGCCCGGATCAGAACCACGTGGCCTTGTCGACGACGTTGCGCAACGGCTCTCCATTGGCGAACCGACGGCAATTGTCGAGCAGAATATCCAGCCTGCGATCGTCGAGATAGGGGCCGAAGCCGGCCGTGTGTGGCGTGATCAGGACGTTGGGCGCGGTCCACAGCGCGTGGTCCTCGGGCAACGGTTCGATCTCGAAGACGTCGAGGGCCGCGCCCGCGATGTCACCGGCATGAAGTGCTGCCACCACATCGTCGAGCCGCACGGTCATGCCGCGTCCGATGTTGATGAGGAAGGCCGTCCGCTTCATGCGCTGAAGCCGAGCGCGATCAAACAGCCCCTCGGTCGCGGGCGTATGGGGAATGGTCATGATGACGAAGTCGGCGCGCGGCAGCAGGCCGTCCAGTGCGTCGGGCGGGTGCAGCTCGGCCAGCCCCTCGACCAGCTCCGTGCGCCGGCCGTCGACGCCGATGACGGTCATGCCGAACGCATGGCACAACCGCGCCGCTTCGGTCCCGATTCCACCGACGCCGAGGATGAGCGCCGTCGATTCCGGCAGGTGCACGACACCCGTATCCAGCGGGAGCGGCTTGTATTCGTGGCGCATCTGCTGCGGCAGGTAGGTGTGCAACCCGCGCGCAAAGGCAAGCACGAACGCCATGATGTGAGCGCCGATGTGATCGTTGAAGATCTCGCGGAAGTTGGTCGCAACGACGGGATGATCGATCAGCTCGCGATAGTAGAACCCTGCAGGTGGCGCGATTTGCGGCGCCTGCAGCCAGCGCAGTTTACGCGCCGCGGCCAGAGCGTCAGGCGGAACCGCTCCGAAGGCCGCATCGGCCTCCGCAATGGCCGCGATGGCGTCCTCGGCCGTCTCGGGTTGGAGGACGCGCACACCCAGTTCGTCCTGCGCCACGCGCGCTGCCCACGCCCTGCGAACCGGGGTCTGCGGTGGCATCATCACCAACGTGAAAGCTGAATTTCGCATCGTGGACGTGTGCTCCGGAGTTGGTCGCGTCGACCCCGCCGCGACAGACGCTGAATGTTCCAGTCGTACGGGATCGTACCCTGCTGCCCCCACACCACCAGCAAAAACATCCCGAGGCGATAGCGTCGATGGCGAATCGACCACCGCTCCTCAGCAAGACATTGCCCTGCGGCTGTCCCCGCCACACTATGGTGCTCGCGCATCCACAGGCATCCGGAGCAGACCCATTGCCATCATCGATGCCCAAATCCACCTCTGGCAGAAGGGCACGACGCTGCCACCACATCGCGCGACACCCTATCTCGTCGAGGAGGCGCTGCGCGATATGGATGCAGCCGGCGTCGACGGGGCTATCCTTCACCCACCGAGTTGGGACCCCGATTCCAATGCTCAGGCGATCGCCGCAGTGCGAGCGCACCCGCGCCGGTTCGCAATTCTGGGCCGATTCGCGCTCGATGATCCCGCGAGCCGTGCGCTCGTGCCCGCGTGGAAACAGCAGCCCGGCATGCTGGGCCTACGGTTCGCCTTCATGCACCCTCACCAGAAACCCTGGCTCACCGACGGCACGATGGATTGGCTGTGGCCGGCGGCCGAGAAGGCAGGTTTGCCCGTGGCCCTTCTCGTCCCCGATCACCTCCCGCTCGTGAGCCAAATCGCGGCGCGTCATCCGGGCCTGAAGCTGCTGGTCGATCACATGGCGACGAACCGTGGCAGCAAGGGCGACGCCGCGTTCCCCAACATGGCGCAACTGGTGGGGCTGGCCCGCCATCCCAATGTCGCGGTGAAAATGACCGGCGGGCCATACTACGCGACCGACGCCTATCCCTTCCCCAGCCTGCACAAATATTATCGTGCCATGTACGACGCTTTCGGCCCCCGGCGCTTGTTCTGGGGCGCCGACATCACCAAGATGCCGTGTTCGTGGAAAGAGTGCGTGACGCACGTCCAGGACATCGACTGGATCCCCGATGGCGATAAACGCCTCATCATGGGCGAGGCGATCTGTGATTGGATTGGATGGCAACGACCCGCCGCTTGAAGCTGGGCGTCAGCGCTTCCTCGCATTGCGACGAGCCTCGCTCCTGAGCGGCGCGCCGCCGAGTAAAAACGCCGCCGGTCGATGCGACCGGCGGCGCTCCCCCATTTGAACCTTCGGCAAGCCCCTTGAGAATTCCCCCGTACCGAAGGCCCCGCCCCCGCAGTCCCAGCAACTTCCGTTGCCGGCCCTCTCGACTGCTGGGCTAACGCGAAGCTCAAGTTCGTTCCCCCCGGAACGTCGTCAGCGCTTCGTTAAGTAGCACAACATACCCGCCCGATGCACGAGAGCAAGTGGCTGATTGATCAGCCATGAGATCGAAATACAGGGTTGACGTGAGAGATCCCCGAACGACGCGGGTCCGTGAAATTTCTTTCGCCGCACGCGGTTTGTGCGGATCGGAATTTTTTCCGCAACACATCAGCAGCTTGAACGAAACTACCGATCGTTTCGCAGATTTTTTCCACAGCCCCGATGGATCGACGACCCACTCATTCGCATCGCGCGGCAATTGCGAACGACAACAGCAAGCGCCAGCGTGCTTTTCAGCACTATCATCACATGCGCTCACAATTCGTGTGCCACACCGAGCACGGAAATCAATTCGTCGGGCGCAAGTCCACCGTGGTGACCGTTGAATGAATTTCCCATGATGCCGGGCTCGCGCCACCACACGAAATGACCCGGTCGCGGCAACACCAACACATCACCCAATCGTCGCCGCAGCTCGGGCGAAATCACATGTGTCCCGAAAAGCCCGCGTGCAACCGCGGCGTCGACCGTCATGACTTCCGCACTGTCGACCAAACCTTGCATCAATACGGACAGCGCTGCCTCGCGATGGTCGGGCGCAATGTGCAGGAACATGTCGCGCGGCGATCCGTTCGGCCAGATCGTCTTGCCGGTCGGGCTATGCGTCAACCAACGGGCGAGTTGGGGCCAGCGTTCGTTGACGTAGAGCGTCTGCGCGGCGGGAACTGCGATTTGTCCATGATCGGCGGTGAAAAGAAACACCGTGTCGGGGCTGCGCAGACCGTCGAGCAACGTGTCGAGCGTCGCCCAGAAGCCCCCCACCTCGGCCTCGTGTACCGCACTCCCAGGCCCGTGAATGTGCGCAGCCGCGTCGAGACCGGCCCAGTAGAAGCTGACCAATGCTTTGCCGGTGTTGGCGGCCAAAACCTCGCGCAGCTGCACGAGAGATTCGGCGAGCGTGTGATGACGCAGAACTTCCGCACCCATCGATGCAATGCGGTTGTACTGCGAGCCCGCATAACCGCCGTGCGCGAGTTGGATCGAACGCACACCGTGCGCTGCGAGGCGTTGATGCAGCGTCTCGTGCACCAGCATCAGATCCGCGATGTCATACCCCAGCGTCTCGCAGGCCACAGCCTTGCGCCCCAGCGTCTGGAATGCCAATGATTGGATCGTCTCGCCGTATTTCGGCACGTACATGTTCCACTCGTAGACGCCGTGATCCGCCGGCAGGCACCCCAGGTTGAGGGACGTCACCGACGCAGCCGTCGTCGAAGGAAACAGCGCGGAGATCGGCGTCAGGATACCGTCGTCGCGCACGCGCCGCATGATGCGCGAGCGATCAGCCCAGCGCTGCCAGAATGGCCACCCGAAACTGTCGATGAAAAACAGCACGACCTTTTGCGGGCGCGGATAGCTGCCGCCGAAACAATCGACAGGCAGCAGCGGTCCATCCGCCTCTCCCGTCAGCAGATGCTCGAGCGTGCGCGACAGGTTGCCGAACGAATAATCATGCAAGGGTTCGAGCAGCCCGCCTCCCAGGGATGCGAAGCGGGACAATGTGTGGTCGTTGATCATCCTTCGGCCTCGGCGTGCGACTCGAACCAGTCCCCAATCGACCAATGGTGCCGCGCCCAGGGTCGCAATGCGAGCGTTTCCGCAAGCAACGCGTCTCTGCTGGACCCATTCCCACGATCCCGAGCCTTGACAGGCCGGCCCGCGACGGTGGACATGAGGCGAAACCTTCCCGTCCCACGAGGCCCGACATGACCCGACGCCCTCCCGAGGAGTGCCTTGACCTCTCTCACGTACGAGTTGAAATCGATCGGTGCGACAAGGCGCTGGTGGACATGATCGCCGAGCGCTTCGGCTACGTCGAGCGTGCTTGGCAGATCAAGCTCGGCCTCAAACAGGAAGCGAATGTCCCCTGGCGCAATCAGCAGGTGATCGACCGCGTCCGCGCGCAGGCGACCGAGCGGGGCGTGCCGCCCGATTTGTGCGAAGCGCTTTGGCGACAGATGATCGGGTGGTTCATCCAGTACGAAGAAGAGAAATTACGCGACGAGATCGAGGCCGGCGCCGCGCCCAAGCCGTCCTCCAAGTCCTGACGCGCGGAATGATACCGCCCGAGTTCAGAGACATCCTCGTATTGGCGCTGCTCAATCCAGCCGTCGTCGCCGTGGGCTTCCTGATGGGGCGACGCGCGGATCAGATCCAGAAGCTGGTGATTGCGGGCTTTTTGGCAGGCATTGCCGGGACGGTTTTCGTCTGGCTGTTGATGCTGACAGGGCTCAGCCGCTCGGGCCCACGCCTGCTGATGGGCGTCTTCATCGTTGCGCTGTTTTCGGGCACACTCGCCGCTTGGCTCGGCTGGCGGGTGCGCGGCAGCAAGCGCTGACGGACCCGGGACACAACTTCTACAGCCAATCCGGTAGACGATCCTGACCAAGCAGCTCCGCCCACGTCTGGCGCGGCCTGACGATCCCGTACAGGGGCCCGTCCACCAGCACTTCCGGCACCAGCAGCCGCGAATTGTAGGTCGACGACATGACCGCGCCATAGGCGCCCGCCGTCATGACCGCGAGAAGGTCGCCGGGCAGGCATTCGGGCAGCATTCGTGCCGTCGCAAAAGTGTCCCCCGATTCGCAGATCGGCCCGACCACATCATAGGGCTGGCGCGCGGCGCCCGGCGCGGGCTGCGTCACGGGCAGGAAATCATGAAACGCATCGTACATAGCGGGGCGGACCAAATCGTTCATCGCCGCATCGACGACGAGGAAGGTCGTATGCGGGCGCGGATTGAGATGGATGGCCCGCGTCAGCAGAATGCCCGCATTGCCCACGATCAGTCGGCCCGGCTCGAAGCCCAGCTCCACGTCGAGGCCGGCGAACGTCTCCCGCACCATCGCCGCATAATCATGGATGAGATCGGGACCGTGGTGTTCGGCTTCGGCCATATCGTAGGGGATGCCCAGGCCACCACCCAGATCCAGCCGCTCCGCCGTGTGCCCCCGCGCCCGCAGCGCGATCGTCAACGCCCGCATCCGCTCGAACGCCGCGCGCAATTCCCCCAGTTCCCGGATTTGGCTGCCGATGTGCACCGCCAGCCCCACCATGCGCACGCCCGCCAGATTGGCGGCGACATCGTAGAGCCGTTCGGCCTCACTCAGGCTCACACCGAACTTGTTGGCCGCCGAGCCCGTGGTGATCTTGGCGTGCCCCCCCGCACCGACATCGGGATTGATGCGGAACACGGCTTCTGGTCTGCGCCCCTTCGCCACGCCGATACGCGACAACGCGTGCAGCTCACCTTCAGTCTCGATATTGATCTGATGAATACCGACGTCGACCGCGTAGGCCAGCTCGGCTTGCGTCTTGCCGACGCCCGAGAACACGATACGCGAGACCGGAATGCCCGCCACCAACGCCTTGCGGATCTCGCCCTCCGACACCGTGTCCGCGCCCGCCCCGAGTTTGGCCAGAACTTTGAGCACCGCCAGATTGCTATTGGCCTTCATCGCGTAGAACACCTGCGCCCGCGCGCCCTGGAAGGCGCCCGCGAACGCTCGATAATGCCGCTCGATGGTGGCGCGCGAGTAAACGTAGACGGGGGTTCCCACCTCCGCCGCCAACGTGGCGAGGCTCACATCCTCCGCGTGGAGAACGCCATTGCGATAGGCGAAGTGATGCATGGCAAAGGCTTTCGGGCATCCGGGCACGGCGACAGAGCCGAACCGCTCGTTGCCATGAAATGCAACAAGTCGAGGATCGGGGCAAGCGGACCTTGATCCGCGGTTGGGCCACACCACCGCCCGTAGCGCAAGGGCGCAGCGTATTGCACCGCGTCGATCTCGACGTTTTCGGTGGAACTCGCGGTTCACCGCAATAGGCCCAAGGGGGCACTTGCGCCCTTGTTTGTCGCAATCGTGCGATCGTCGGGTATTTCCAGGCGACGCCCGATCCGTGGCGGCGATCAAACCCTGAACGAGCCGCGCTCCTGGGCGTCGAGCTGTTCGGTGAGGTCGATCTCCCATTTCAGGTAGGCGCGCGCGGCATCGAGATTGCCTTCATTGCGCCCGAGTGTGTGGAAAATGAAGTCGATGCGCTCGCCGTCCGGCGGCACAGTGGGGGACACGTCGAGCTTCTGCCCGGCCACCTGCCACGCCGCCATACCGCCGGCGAGTACCAATACGTCCGCAACGCCTGCCTCGCGCACATCGAGCGCAGCAAGGGCGGCAACGTTGGCGTCGTCGGCAACAAGAACCACAGACTTTCCCGCATCACCGATCGCCGAGCCGATACGCGGCCGGATCGACCACACCGCACCCGGCACATGCCCCCGGCGATACTCGGCGCTGGCCCGCACGTCGAGCACGCGAACGGACCCGGACGCAATCCGCGCCGCCAGAGCATCGGCCGTGATCTCTGCAACCGCCATCGACGCCACATCGACGCGCGGCACACCCGGTGCCCGCTTCGCCGACGCCAACGTAGCCTTCGCATCGCCATCCCACGTCATCAGGCAGGCATCGTGCCCGAGCTGGCGCAGCCACGCCGCCGTCATCGGCGCACGAACACCTTCGCCTTCGCCATCGGTGACGACGATGCGGGCATGGCGCGTGCCGACCCATTGGTCCGTTGCCTGCACGAGCTGCCCACCGGGCGCATGCACGAAACCCGGCAAATGACCGGCCGCATACTCATGCGCCTCGCGAATATCGAACAAGAACGTCGTGCGCGACCCATCGGCGAGGAATTTCGCAACATCCGCAGCCGTCGCGAACGCGACCCCGTGGCGCTCGGCATGAGCCCTCGCCCGCGTGCGTTTTTCCGCGATCAACGCACCGTCGACCAGCGGACCCGGCGCCTGTCGATCCGCGCCGCGCTCGACCGTCAGGCCTTCCAGCCACCACGCCTGCGTGCCGTTCTCGAGCGCCACGACTTCGTTGGCCACACCGAAATCAATCAACGTCTGCGCACCGATGATGGAGCGCGTGCGTCCCGCGCAATTGACCACAATCTTGGTTTTCGGGTCGGGCGCGAGCCGGTCGATCCGCAGTGGCAGCTCGGCGTTCGGGCAACTGATGCCGCCGGGAATATTGAAAATCTGATACTCGGCCCAGGTGCGCCCATCTACGATCACCATGTTCTCGCCGCGCTGCGTCATGGCAACGAGATCGCGCGCCGTGATGCGCGGTGTGTGCCGCTCGATCTCGATCACCTCGCCGAACGCCTTGGAGGGCACGTTGACGCCCTCATAGAGCGTGTACCCCGCAGCCTTCCACGCCGGTGCTCCGCCCGTCAGCGTCTGCACGTCGCTGTAGCCGAGCGCCTCTGCGCGAGCCGCAGCCTTGGCGGCAATCCCCTCGCCCCCATCGAACAGCACGACCCGCACGCCCGCGCGCGGCACGAGCCGCACGATGTCCGTCTCGAACCGACTGTACGGCACCGGCACCGCAAAGAACGGATGCCCCTGCGAGTACGGCCCCAACTCCCGCACATCGAGCAACGCGAGTTCGGCGGGTTCCGACAACCAAGCCTTGAGCGTCTTCGCATCGACCGATTTTGGCATCGCCGTCTCCCGAGGCTCGCACGCGTGATCGGGGCGAGCTTGGCATTCGGGGGAGGGTGGGGTCAATGTTGGGGGGAGGTGGGGTGTTGGGTTTCGGACCTGACGCTGAGCAACCACCGATGTCTTACGAAAGCGCACCATAGACGTGACGCACTTATGGCAGGTCGCTCACTCTCTTCGACATAGGACGATCGCCACGAAAGGAGGCATGCTATTGTGTGGGGCGGCCTGAGATTTAACCTTCGATTTGTGCCCACCTGCGCTTACCGTGTCGAGCGCCGTCATCTTATAGTCCGGTCCACAGTTCCGACAATCCGCGAGGTCTCGTTTTGGGTCGAACTGCCGCACAACAGTGAGCTCCTCGACTTGTGGCTCCCCAGGACGCCCGAGTGCACTTGAGCGCAGAAAAAGGAACTCCGTACTGCTTACTACACCATGCTTATGCGGCGGCATTTCATCTTCTTGGAGCTTGTGTGTCTCGTTGCCACCGGTTTGGCGGTAGGTCCGCTGGACTCTGTGCTCATGCCCTCCTGTGGCAACCAGCACGCGTCCGGCAAAAATTCCGGCCTCATGGGCACCAACATCCTTCCAGCCAGTGGGGCATCCTTCGGCGAGGTCGAAGTAAACTAGGAGCCCGTCCAGAAAGCCATCGCGGCAATTGCGGACGGGTTGTTTTCTGACGCTAACGCGCCTCAGGCGGGTGGTGCACCCTTGTAGAGCTTGCAGAGGTTGTGGGCGATGCAG
>JANOHP010000245.1:0-11417 GCA_031406575.1 Hyphomicrobiales bacterium | reverse complement strand
AACGTCATCGGCAATCCGCTCGAAACGACGATTGCCCTGTCGCATCTGATCTTCGAGGGCACGCTGGACCGCTTCCCCGGTCTCAAGATTTGCGCGGCCCACGCCGGGGGCTACATGCCCTCCTATGCGGGCCGGTTCGATCGCGGCTGCCCCGTGCGCCCGGATCTGTGTCCGGGCGGCACCCATGGGCCCATCGAGAAATGCCCGTCGGAGTACATGAAGCAGTTGTACTACGACACGATGGTCTTCCGGCCGGAAGGTGTGCGACATCTGGCGGCGGAGGTCGGCGTCGGCCAGCTGATGGTGGGCACGGACTACCCCTACCCCTGGACCGACACGGCCATCGACCTCATCCTGGAGACCCCTGGCTTGAGCGATGACGATCGAATCGCCATTCTCGGTGGCACGGCAGCGAAACTTCTCGCCATTCCATCGTGAAAGACTGTATTAACGATCCCGCAACGTTGGGTTGTTGCGCCCAGAGCTGTTTCGATCCCCGTTTTCGCAGACACCGTTTGGGTCTATGAATCTGATATTGCTCATTGATTGGCATGACTTCGAGAATTTTTATTCGTTGTAGCGCGCGTTTATATTTCAGCAACCATACTTAAACCAATAAAAAGCACACCCTCGAAATTAATCGGAATTTAGCCCTGAGCGCTTACGACGGGAAAGTCCTGGCGTCGGCGTTTCAGGGGCTCGCGTCATGCGCTCACTGTTTTGGCATCGTAGAAACGGAAAGTTGGTCACTCGTCTGAAGACGATGATCGAGTCTTCCGAACGCGTGCGCAAAGCAAGCCCCCCCAAGCAGCGCCGCGTTGCGATCGATACGTCCCTCGTCGATGGCACGGCCGTGGCGCGTGATGCTTTGCACGACCACGAACTGGTGGACGGCGAGCGCTCAATCCGCGAGGGCATGGATGCCAACACGGCATCGAACACGGACGCACAGCCACCCGCACAGTCCGATGGCGAGCCTCTCTCGGAGGAAGACGCCTATCGCGATAGGGAACGCCGCAAGGTCCGGGAGCAGCACGCCCTCGTCGCCCGCCTGGAAGTCAAGGCGCGCAAGCGGGAGGAAGAGGCACGCCAGCAGGCCGACGAGCAGCGCCAACTGATTGCCCACCTGCAAAACCGCGCCTATCAGAAACAACAAGCCCGACGCGCGGCCGAAGCCCAGCATCAACAAGCGACCCGCCGCGCCGTCGAAGCCCAACATGAAATGGCGTCGCTGCGCACGACACCCGGCGAGCAAGACCTGTCGGCGCGTCGCGAGGGCGAGGCGCGGCAGCGTGAACTGGACGCCCGTCGCGAGGCGGAGGAGCAGCGCGCACTGGCGGCTCGCCTCGAGGCAGAGGCGCTGCGGGAACAGGCGGCGCGTCGCCAGGCAGAAGAGCAGCAGGAAGAGGCGGATCGGCGCATTGCAGAGGCGCAGCTCGAGCTGGTCGCACTGCGTGAAGCCGCCGAGCAACTGAAGGACGAGGCGCGACAGCGCGAAGTTCGCACCCGCGTCGAAGTCGAAGCGCGCGAGCGCGAGGCTGCTGCGCGCCGCTCAGCCGAAGAGCGCAGCGAAGAAGCGATCCGCCGTGCCGCCGAGGCGCAGAGCGCGTTGGCAGCCCTACGCGAAGATTCAGAACAGCGCGAGCAGGAAGCGCGACGCGAGGCCGAAGCCCGCAGCGCCGAGGCCGATCGTCGAGCGGCCGAAGCGCAGAAGGAATTGGAGGCACTACGCGAGTCCGCGGCACAACGTGAGTTGGACACACGGCGTGAAGCAGAAGCGCGGCAGGAAGAGACGGAGCGCCGCGAAGCACAGGCCCAAGAAGAACTGTCATCGCTGCGCCGAGCCGCCGAGCAGCGCCAACAGTCGACGTCCGCGCCAGTGAGCCGCGAGGACGATGAACAGCGCGAGGCTCAGGCCTGGATTCAGGAAATTCTGGCGCGCAGACAAGCTGAGTTGGGGCAGTCCACCCTGGGCATTCCGAGAAATAGTGCCGAAGACGTTGCCGGCGATGCCGATCACCCGATTCAAGCGAGCGAAGACGCGGCAAAGAAGCGGCGCGAGACTGAAGAACGCGAACAGGCCACGTTGCGCGAGGCTGAATCGCGGCGCGAGGCAGCCGAACGTCGTGCGGCAGAAGTACAACTCGAATTGGAGGCGCTGCGCGAGGCAGAGGCACGTCGCGAAGACGCGGAGCGTCGCGCGGCCGAAGCACAGCGCGAATTGGACGCGCACCGTGAAGCCGAGGCTCAACGTGACGAGGCTGAGCGCCGCGCGCTGGGCGAGGTCGCAGAGCAGCTGGCCATGGAAGCGCATCGCGAGCAGACCGCGCGCCGCGAAGCCGAGGTTCAACGCGAAGAGGCCGATCGCCGTGCCGCAGAGGCGGAGCGGGAACTGGCAGCTCTGCGCGAAGCCGAGGCTCAACGGGAAGTCCAAGCGCGCGAGCGTGAAGAGGACGCTCGTCGCGTGGCCGAGGAGGAGCGCGAGGAGGCGGCTCGCCGCGCCCGCCAGGCCCACAACGAACAAGCCGCTGCTCGAGAAGCCGAGACCCAGCGCGACATCGAGAACCGGGAACGAGAATCCGAGGCGCGACGCGCGGCCGAGGCGGAGCGGGAGCAAGCGGCGCGAGAAGAGGCGGAACGGCGCGCTGCCCAGGTCGAGCGGGAATTGGCCACACTGCGTGAAGCAGATGCGCAACGCGAGGCCGAGGCCAGGGAGCGCGAGGCTGAAGCGCAGCGGTTGCTCGAAGAACAACGATTGGAAGCCGAACGGCGCGCCCTGCAAGCGCAGCAGGAAGCCCAAGCCCGTGAGCTCGAGGCTGCAGCACGCCGTCTGGCAGAAGAGCAACGTGAGGAGGCTGAACGCCGCGCGGCCGAAGCCCAACGCGAGCTGGCGGAGTTGCGCGAGCTGGAAGTGAAACGTGAAGCCGAGGCGCGCGAGCGTGAGATCACCGCGCGCCGTGAAGCCGAAGAAAAACGCGAGGTCGAGGTTCGCGATCGCGAAGCCCGTGCCCTTCGCAAAGCCGAAGAAGCGCGTGTGCGAGCGGCCCGCCTCGAGGAGGAGGCCCAACGCGAGCAGGCCGCCCGTCGAGAGGCCGAAGAGCAGCGACTGGAAGCGGAACGTCGCGCTGCGGAAGTCCAATTGGAGCTGCAGGCGCTGCGCGAAGCCGCTGTTCTCAGCGACGCCAAGGTTCGCGAGCAGGAGTTGGCGAGCATCCAACGCGAAGCCGAAACGCGTCGCCATGTCGAGGCAGAACGCGAGGAGTCCGCTCGTCGTGCCGCCGAGGCCGAACGGGAACTGGCGGAAGTGCGCAAAATTGCCGAGCAGCGCGAGACCGAGGCCCGCCGCCATGCCGACAAGCTGCGGCGTCTGGCTGCGCGCTCCGATGACGATTGGGTCAGCGAAGATCAGTCATTCCGTCCGCCCCCCAAAACGCCACCTCTTGCAATGCTGCGGGCCGTGGGTCGGGGCGGTCTTCCGCCCGTCGACGAAATTGTCAGAGCCGATCAGACGTTTCTGGCGCCGCCCAAAACACCGCCTCTGGCGATGAAGGCACCGGCAAACCCGGTCAGTGAGCCGGCGGCACCAACGCCCCAGCCAAAGGTGCAAGCAGAGGCGCCGGCAAAGTCCGAGGCACCTCGACTGGTCGAAACCCAGGCACAGGCGACGGCACCCTCGCAGCCACAGCCAGAACCCGAAGCGCAGGACACGCCGGCGCCGTCTTTACTCGCGCAACCAGCAGCGGTTCTCGTGCCGCCCCTACTTGCCAGCGTTGCGCCGAGCACCCAGGTGCCACCGGTCACGACCGCGGACACCCCGGCGGAGACGTCCGAGCACGCGGCCGTTCGATCGCGCATAGCCAAAATGGTCAACGACAGTCGAAATGCTGCACCGCGCGAGAAATCCGCTGTTCCTGTCGCCAGCGAACCTGCCGGGCGCAAACGGCGCGCTCATCGGCACGCGGCCAACACACCTGTGACGGTGTGGAGCGACAAGATGGCGACACCAATGAATTGTTCGATGCGCGACCGCTCGGCGACCGGCGCATTGCTCGAATTTCCGTCTGTGCGGCGCGATGATGTGATCACCGAATTCGGCGTGGGTGCCAAGCTGAACCTCGCGTTCAAGACATCGCAGGAAAAAACAACTGTGTCGTGCGAGGTGGTGCGCATAGAGGGGTGCCGCTGTGGCATCGTCTTCACGGGGCAGTTCAATACGGAAGTCATCAAGACACGCAAGATGCTCAATGAGGCCGCGCCCGTGGAGAAATCCTCACTGGCGAAAACACTGAAATCCAAATTCTCGACGGCCAAACCCAAGGCCTGAAGACTACCGGACGTCGTCTCGCGCGGCGGGAGTAACATCGAGCCGGATGCAGCGCGCGGAGTGACCCGGCTGCACGATGCGGGGTTCTGGCGGCGCGACACGGCATGCGTCGACGGCAAATTGACAGCGCGGTGCGAAGGCGCATCCAGGCGGCAGATTCGACAAATCGGGCGGGCTACCCGGAATGGACGGCAGACGCCGCCCCGAGAGGCGCCCACCCGCCCCTCGTGTCGAGAGCAGGCCGATCGTATAGGGATGACGCGGTTGCCGAATGACGTCGCGCACGGGGCCCAGCTCGACGATGCGACCCGCATACATCACCGCGATCCGGTTCGCTACTTCGACGCCGACGCCGATGTCGTGCGTCACGAATATGATCGACAAACCGAGTTCGCGCTGCAGTTCGCGCAGCAGCAACAGGATCTGGATTTGCACGGTCGCATCGAGCGCCGTGGTCGGCTCGTCGGCGAGCAGGATGCGCGGCCGGCACGACAATGCCAAGGCGATCATCGCGCGCTGCCGCATGCCACCGGACATTTCGTGGGGATAGGCGTCGAGCCGCCGCTCCGGGCTCGGAATACGCACGCGCTCGAACAACTCCAGCGCGCGTTTGTGCGCGTCCGCGTGCGAGACGGTGTGGTGCTTGCGCACGGCTTCGATGATCTGCTGGCCGACCGTGTAGACGGGATCGAACGCCAACATCGGTTCTTGGAAAATCATCGCGACGCTCTTGCCACGGAAGTCCGCCAGCGCATCGCCGCGAAGTGACATGACGTCGGAATCGTCGACGCGGATCCGGCCCTCGATGCGCGTCTTGCGCTCGTCGTGCAGCCGCAGGATCGAGCGCAGGGTGACACTCTTGCCCGAGCCCGACTCGCCGAGCAGCGCGACGACCTCACCGCTGCCGAGCGTCAGGTCCACATCGTCGACGGCGCGCACGGGTTTTGCGCCGCCGGTGAAGGTCACCGACAGTTTCTCGATGGCCAAGATCGGTGGTCTGCTGCCCACGGCAGGCGCATCGCGTGCCTCGGTCATGCGGCCCTCGCGGGAGCTTTGCTGTGGCCGGAGCCCGCAACCGTCATGTGGCAGGCCGCCGAATGTCCGAGCTGATCGATCGCGGCGATTGCGGGTTCGCGCTCGGCGCACACGCTTTCGGTAAAAGGGCAGCGCGTGTGATAGCGGCAGCCCGGTGGCGGATTGATCGGATTGGGGGGATCGCCCGATATCGGTGCCTGCTCCGTGCGTCGGTCGGGGTCCATCGACAGCAAGGAACCCATCAGCGCCGTGGTGTAGGGATGCCGGCTCGACGTGTAGATTGCCTCCGTCGGTCCCAGCTCCGCGATTTTACCCAGATACATGACGAGCACGCGGCTGGAGACGTAGCGCACGACTTCCAGATCGTGGCTGATGAATATGTAGGTGAGGCCGAACTCGTCCTTGAGGTCGAGCAGCAGATTGAGCACCTGCGCCTCAACCGACTTGTCGAGCGCCGACACGGCCTCGTCGAGCACGAGAATGCGCGGACCCAGCGCCAGGGCGCGCGCGATATTCACACGTTGTCTCTGGCCGCCCGACAGCTCGTGGGGATAGCGCCCCGCAAAGCGGATGGGATCGAGGCCGACGCGGTCGAGTAAACCCCGCGCACGCCGGATCGCATCGTCACGGCCCAGCCCATGCACGACGGGTCCGAACGCGATCGTGTCCTCGACCGTGAGACGCGGATTGAGGGATGCGTAGCTGTCCTGGAACACCATCTGCACTTGTGAGCGAAACGCTTTCATCGGCATTGCGGCCGAGCCGATCACCTTGGACTCGAACCGGATCGTTCCCGCCGTCGGAGCGATCAGGTTCAGCAGCAGCCGCGCGGTCGTCGATTTCCCGCAGCCCGATTCCCCGACGATGCCGAGCGTTTCGCCCTGATGCAGCGTGAAGGTCACGTCGTCGACCGCGCGCACGATGGCGCCGGCCCGGCCGAACAGGCCCGAGCGGATCGGGAACTGCTTTTCCAATCCGACGACTTCCAGCAACGGGCGTCCCAGGTCGCTTGTCATCTCAGGCCTTGATGTCCATGGCCGATCGCAGGCCGTCCGTCAGCAGGTTGAACGAAATCGAGGTTATGAAGATCATGATGCCGGGCAACGCGCAGAGCAGCGGCTGCGTGTACATGGCTGTGCGCAGCGTGTTGAGCATCAAGCCCCACTCGGGCTCGGGTGGTTTCACGCCCAGTCCCAGAAACGAAAGGCCGGACGCCAGGATCATCGACACGGCGATCAGGCTCATCGCATAGACGAAGATCGGCCCCATGACGTTGCGCAGCACGTGCTTGTGGATGATCGTCAACGAGCTGGCGCCCGTCGCGCGCGCGGCCTCGACGTAATCGCGCGTGCGTACACTTGTCGTCACGCTTTCGGCAACGCGGGCGATCGGGGGAATGAATACCACTGTCAGCGAAATGAGGCCATTGAGGATGCCCGCGCCGAGCGCGCCCGACAACGCGATGGCCAGCAGCACCGAGGGGAACGCGAACAGCACGTCGATGGTGCGCATCAGGATCGTATTCAACCAGCCGCCGACGTATCCCGCCACGATGCCGATGAGGGAGCCGGCGAACAGCGCGATGATGACGGGCGTGACGCCCATGAACAGAGACAGCCGCGCCCCGTAGATGAGCCGGGACAGCATATCGCGGCCGAGCTCGTCGGAGCCCAGTGGGTATCCCTCGGTGCCTGGCGGTCGCAGGCGACGCAGCGACATGCCCTTATAGGGATCTTGCGGGGCGACCCATGGCGCGAAGATCGCGGTGAGAAGCAGCAGCACGATCACGATCAGCGCGCCGACTGCGACGGGATCGCGACGAAAGCGACGCCAGACCATCGCCCAATAACCGGGCGAGCGTTCCAGAGGCTCGAGGACGTCGACCTTGGGCAGCACCACCATTGCGCTCAACCCCGCACGACGCGCGGGTCGAGTGCCGATTGCAGCACGTCGACGACGAGGTTGAGAACGACGAAAAACAGCGCCAGCACCAGGATTGTGCCCTGCAACAGCGGCAGGTCGCGCTGGAAAATCGCATCGTTGAGGAGCAGACCTGTGCCGGGCCAGGCGAACACGGTCTCGATCAGGATCGAGCCGCCGAGCAGATAGCCGAGCTGAATGCCCATGACGGCCAGCGCCGTCGGCGCGGCATTTTTGACGACGTGCTTGAAGATGCCGAATTCGCCCATGCCCTTGGCGCGCAGGCCGACGATGAATTCCTGGCTCAGGATCTCGGCGACCAGCGCCCGCAGCGTGCGTGCGATGATACCGATCGGAATGACGGACATGGTGATCGCCGGCAGCACGAGGTGGCGCATGTGCGCCCAATCCCATCGCCAGTCATCGGAACCCCCGGGACCCGCCCCCGTCGGTGGCAGCCAGCCCAGGATCGCCGCGAACACGATCACCAGGATCATGCCCAGCCAGTAGTGCGGCACGGACACGCCGATGACCGAGATGACGGAGGCGACCTTGTCGATCCAGGAGTCGCGGAAATACCCCGCAACGAACCCGAACAGACCGCCCAGCACGAACCCTATGATCGTGGCGACGACCGACAGCATCAACGTATTGGCGACAGCCTTGCCGACTTCCGCGACGACGGGCCGGCTGGTGCGGATGGAGGTGCCGAGATCGCCCTGTAGCACGCGGCCGAGCCAGCGGAAGAATTGCTCGTAATAGGGCCGGTCGAAGCCATAGAGCGCCATCATCTGCTGTTTCAGGGAGTCGGACGCGTCGGGCGGCAGCACCGACACCAGGGGATCTCCCGGCGCCATGTGCACCAGCAGAAAGCACACGAACGCCACCCCGAGCAGGATCGGCAACGTGTAGACAACGCGCTTGAGGATGAAGGTCAGCATCGGCTGGGGCTGTCTCGGGCTTCAGTGTAGGGTGAGGTGGTCAGTGGTGAGGTGGTGAGTGGTCAGTGGTGAAAGGGCTGGTCAATTGCAACGCAGTGGGCGACACGTCGTGAAGCGAGAGGTTGAAAATCGAGCCGAGGCTGCCCCTTCCCCTGCAAAAGCAGCTTTTCCATCGGCCCGCGCCCGACTTGACCGCCCCGCATGCGCCGCGCATTTCGCCTGCCGCCTGCCGCCTGCCGCCTGCCGATTCCCCCGTTTCCGCCCGCTTATAGCCCAAACTTCCGCCGTGACTATGCGGTGTCTGCGCGCTCGAGGAGCGAAAATCATGCACGTGCTGCTCATCAATCCGAATACCACGTTCGCGATTACGGATCTGATGCTGACCGAGGCTCGCAGAACCGCTGCGCCGACAACCCGAGTGTCTGCCGTTACCGGTCGGTTCGGAGCTCGATATGTGGCGACACGCGCGGCGTATGCGATCGCCGGGCATGCAGCACTCGACGCCTATGCCGTGCACGGGTCCGATGCCGATGTCGTGGTGCTCGCCTGTTTCGGCGATCCAGCACTCCTGGCTTTGAAAGAGATCGCGCACCAGCCGGTGATCGGCATGGCCGAAGCCTCATGTTTGACGGCGGCCGCAGGGGGGGGCCGCTTTTCGATCGTCACGGGGGGCGAGCGCTGGCGGCCGATGCTCGAGGAATTCGTCGCCCTGATCGGCCTGGGGAGCCGCCTCGCCTCCGTCGAAACCGTCGCCCCCACCGGCGCCGACATCGCCCGCGACCCCGACCGCGCATTGGGGCTTCTCGCAGACGCCTGCAACGCCGCCGTCACGCTCCATCGCGCCGACAGCGTGATCTTGGCGGGTGCGGGTCTTGTCGGCCTAGCTGCGCGCATTGCGGACCGCGTACCCGTCCCGCTGATTGACAGTCTCGCGGCGAGTGTGCGGATGGCGGAGGAGTTGACGGGTAAGGGCAACCACAAATCGCGCACCGGCGAATTCGCCATGCCAGCAGGCGTGGAAACCGTGGGACTGAGCGCGGCATTGGCAGAGAAGCTGGGGTGAAGCTGGCGCCCCGCCATGCATGGGAAACCAGCGGGAGACGAAAGAGGACGACGCGGACCGGCGCGGCGGCCGGCGGTGACGAAAACACTCAATCAATGGTTTCCCGGAATTTGGCGCGCGGCACGCGCGACAAATATCCGGGACCTTTCCCCATAAACGTAAACTTCAACAGCGCAACATGTCCCACTCCGACGAAAAACAATTCTTCGTCTACATGACGGCCAGCACGCCGCGCGGCGTCATCTATGTTGGCATGACGAGTGATTTGGCGGGTCGCGCGTGGGAGCATCGAGACCGCATTATCGACGGGTTCACCACGCGCTATTGGGCGGGGCGTCTCGTCTACTTCGAAGAACATGCCGCAGTGGAAGAGGCGCAACGCCGCGAATATCTGATGAAGCGATGGCGACGCGACTGGAAGATTGCGCTGATCGAGAAAACCAACCCGACATGGCGGGATCTCTACGATGACGCGGTGAGCATGCAAGGGTTCGAGCCGTGAGGTCGAGATAAACGTTTCCCGGGAAAGATCCCGGATATTTGTCGTGCCGCGCACGCCAAATTCCGGGAAACCAGATATATTTCACCCATCCAATACTCCGGTTTCCCGGAATTCGTCGCGCGCGAAGGCGCGGGGCGGATATCCGGGATCTTTCCCCGAAAAAATATGGCGCGGCGGTGCTGCGGCCTCGACTGCGACTCTGCTCCGATGCTGGACCCGTGGGGTTCGGCATCGAAGCGTCGTCTCACTCCATGCTCACCGGGGCTAGGTCCACGAACCAGCTCTTGGGCTGCACGAAGCCTTTGATCTTGGCGCTCATGGCTCGGGGGCCGACGTCGTGGGCGACCCAGAGGAAGGGCGCTTCTTCGACGATGCGCGCGTGCAGTTTGGCGAGCGCTTCGTCGCGGTCCTTGTCGGCGAACGACGTGCGCGCGTTGGCGATCAACTCGTCGAACTCGGGCGACGTGAAGTAACCCCAGTTGTTCGACGTCGGCGCCACCGTCTTGGACGATGAGAAGCGGACCATGGCGAAGAACGGGTCCATGGCCGCGAACGTCACGTTGGTCGCGTGCGCGCCGCGTGATGTCGGGTCCTTGGCACCAGCGCGCCAGTTGGTGAACAGCGCATTCCACTCGATGACATCGAGTTCGACGTCGAAGAAGCATTCCTTCAGCGCCTGCTGCAGGAATTCATTCATCGGCACCGGCTGCATCTGGCCCGAGCCCGAGGCCGAGGTGATCGTCTTGACCTTGGCGCGCTTGTTGGGACCGTAGCCGGCTTCCGTCATGAGCTTCTTGGCCTGCT
This sequence comes from Hyphomicrobiales bacterium, assembly GCA_031406575.1. Lineage (GTDB taxonomy): Bacteria > Pseudomonadota > Alphaproteobacteria > Rhizobiales > Hyphomicrobiaceae. The sequence continues at coordinate 828 of JANOHP010000245.1, read as the reverse complement.
CGAGATCGAATTTGATGTCGAACTTCGGATTGCCCCACCAGGGATGGCCTGGAGGAACGGTGCCTTTGGGCACTTCCATCAATCCGCTCAACGCCGATTTCAGCTCTTCGCGGTTGACGCACAGGTTCGCTGCGTGGCGCACGCGCTTGTCCGTCCAGGGCGAGCCTTCGACGAACGAGAACTGCCAGGGCCACACGTGTGGCTGCGCGTTGGCCGTGATGACGAAGCCTTTGTCCTTGATCGACTTGACGGCATCGGGTGCCGGGTTTTCGATCCAGTCGACTTGACCCGACAGCAGAGCCGCCGTGCGCGAGTTGGCTTCCGGCATCGGCACCAACACGACGCGATCGACCTTGGGGCGGCGCGCCTCGTTCCAGTACTCTTTGTTGGCGGTGTATTCGACGCGTTCGCGCGCCGAGAACTTGGCCATCTTGAAGGGACCCGATCCCGAAGCATCGGACGCAAAGGCGGCCCAGGCCTGCTTGGCGCGTTCGGCATTGTCGGTGACGCTCGCCAGCGCGTCGAATTTCTTCTGCCAGTGGGTCGGCGAGGCAATGAAGAGGTTCGTCAGGTTTATCGGCAGGAAGCTGTCGGGCTCCTTCGTGGTCAGCTCCACGGTCAGATCGTCGATTTTCTTGGCCGAGACGAGGTTCGGCATACGGCTGACGGTGACGCCGATTTGGTCGGGCGCGAAGTGCGGTGCGTCCTTGTCCAGCACCTTCTGCACGTTCCACACGATGGCGTCGGCGGTCAGTGCCGAGCCGTCGTGGAACTTGACGCCGGGGCGCAGCTTGAACGTCCATTTCGTCTTGTCGGAGTCGGAGACTT
>JANOHP010000228.1:0-12815 GCA_031406575.1 Hyphomicrobiales bacterium | reverse complement strand
CGTCATCAACGGAATGAACGCGCCACCGGCCGCCGAATTGTTCGCCGCTTCCGGACCCGCCACGCCTTCGATGGCGCCCTGACCGAAGCGCTCGGGCGTGTCGGAGATTTTCTTTTCCATGGCGTAGGAGGCAAAGGACGCGATCACCGCGCCGCCGCCCGGCAGGATGCCGAGGAAGAAGCCCAGCACCGTTCCGCGCAACATCGGCATGGTGCTGCGTTTCAAGTCGTCCTTGTTGGGCATGAGGCTGCCAATGCGCGAGTCGACGACTTCGCGCTGGATGCTGCGCTCGAGGTTCGACAGAATTTCGGCGACGCCAAAGAGGCCCATGACCACCGGGATCAAGCCGATGCCGTCGAGCAGCTCGAGCCGCTCGAAAGTGAGACGCGGCATGGCCGTGATCTGATCGATGCCCACGATGCCCAGCACGACGCCGAAACAGGCCATCAGCATGGCCTTGGCGATCGAACCCTGGGTGAGGAACGCGAGCACCGTCAGGCCCAGCACCATCAGGCTGAAATACTCGGCAGGGCCGAACGCCACGGCGACCCTGGCCAGTGTCGGCGCCACGATCATCAGCGCCACGATCGATACCGTGCCGGCAAAAAACGAGGCCAGCGCCGCGATGCCCAGCGCTGGACCCGCACGCCCGCGCTTGGCCATCTCGTGGCCATCGAGGCACGTGACGACGGAGGCCGCTTCGCCGGGAATGTTCACCAGGATCGAGGTCGTCGAGCCGCCATACATCGAGCCGTAGTAGATGCCCGCCATCATGATGATGCCCGCTTCGGGCGTCGAGTTCAGCGTGATGGGCAGCAACAGCGCCATCGCCGAGACCGGACCGATGCCGGGCAGCACGCCGACCAGCGTGCCGACGAACACGCCGATGAAGCAGGCGAGCAGGTTGAAAGGCTGCAGGGCAACTGCGAAGCCATTGTAGAGGCCGCCGAGGACATCCATTGAGCGATTTCCTTCAGCCGAGCCAGGGAGCGAGAATGCCATTCGGCATCTGAATTTTGAGCCATTTGGTCAGCACGTACCAGACGCCGAACGTCGCCCCGAACGAGACGACCAGCGCCAGCCACGGCTTTACCGGATCGACGAAGAACATCAAGATGAGCAGCAGCCCGAGCGAGCAGACGACGAAACCCAGCCAGTCGAAAAAGAAACCGAAGACGAGCAACAGCCCGACGATCAGCAGCACCTTCTCCCAGCGCGTCCCATGCCAGAGGCTCGCCAACGACTCGGGCTTGCCCCTGAACGCTTCGATCAGAGTGACGACGGCGAGCCCCGACATGATGAGCCCGATCCAGAAGAGCGCGAAGCCCGATCCCGGCTCGTGCAATTTGCCCAATCCCAGGTCGCGCCCCGCCCAAGTCACGAATATCGCGATGGCGAGCCAGAACAGCGCGCCCCACATCTGTGCATTGCCGACCACGTGGTGCTCCTAGTCTTTTCTGGCCAAACCGATCTGCTCGAGAACGACCTTTTGGTCTGCGACGAGATCGGTGACGAACTTCGTGTAGGTGGCCGTATCCATATAGCGGTCCACGTAGTCGTAGCGTTTTTGCAGCTCGCGGGCTTTGGGGTCGTCCATAGCCAGTTTGAACGCATCGTGCAGCTTTTGCACGATGGCAGGATTAATCCCCTTGGGACCAGCCAAACCGAAGGGGCTGTCGAAGACGAAGGGATAGCCCAGCTCCTTCAGCGTCGGCACGTCGGGAAGGCGGGGATGACGCACCGCCGACCAGAGGCACAGCACGCGCATAGCGCCTGCATCGGTATGAGGCCACCAATTATTGCCGTTCGCCACCGCCATGACATGGCCCCCGAGCAGGGCCGAATCGACGCCTTGCACGAACGGCACTTGCGTCCACGTGATGCCCTCATGGCGCGCGATCTGCTCCATGCCGATGTGCAGCGACGTGCCCGCGCCCGGTGACCCGTAGGTGAGCTTGCCGGGGTTGGCGCGCGCGAAGTCGATCATGTCCTTGAAGGTCTTGAAGGGGCTGTCGGTGTTGACGTAGACGCCGAAGAGAAACCCCGACATGTGGATGATGTAGGTGAAATCCTTAATCGGATCGAAGCTCACCTTCTGCATCGATGGGAATCTGTGCACCGTGATCGGGATGTGGCTGATCGTGTAGCCGTCGGGCTTGGCCGTGCCGGCCATCGTCGCCGGCCCTGCCGTTCCCGAAGCGCCAGCCTTGTTGTCGACGACCACCGGTTGGCCGAGAATTTTTCCCGCTGCTTCGGCCAACGCGCGATGCCACAGATCGATGCCGCTCCCCGCCCCCCACGGCACGATCAGCGTGATCGGCTTCGTGGGGAAGTCCTTTGCTCCTTGCGCGCCTGCCGGTGGAGCCGATAGCAAAGTCAGGCCTGTCGAGACAGCGACTGCAAACGCGGCGGCGCGCGCCCAAGAACGGGTCATTATGTCGTATCCTCCCTCTGAACGGGGCCTTTTCGGCCCTCATTGTGTGCTGCAAGTGCGGTCGTGCGTTTTGGCCTACTCCTTCCGGAGCAAACCGAGGCGATCGAGAAACGTGCGCTCCTGAGCGATCTGATCGACGACGAATTTCGTGTAGTCCTCCGGCCCGAGATAGCGCGGTGCCATCTCGTATTTTTCCATCGTCGATTGCACACCAGGGTCGTCGAGGGTCGCTTTGAAGGCGTCGTGCAGCACCTTCACGATGGCGGGGTCCATGCCTTTGGGACCAGCAAAACCCCAGGGGCTGTCGAACACGAACGGATAGCCCAGATCGCGGATCGACGGCACGTTCGGCAGGCGTTTGCTGCGGTTCGCGGTCCAGATGTTGAGAATATGGATGCGGCCCGTATCGATCATGTCCTGTCGGCCGGTGCCTGCCGCCATCAGATCCACGTGCCCACCGATCAGCGCAGCAAACGCCTCGGCTTCACCTTTGAACGGCACCTGCGTGAACTGCACGCCCGAGTGCGCGGCCATCTGTTCCATGCCGATGTGCAGCGAACTGCCGGCGCCCGTATGCCCATAGGTGATCTTGCCGGGATTGGCTTTCGCCGCCGTGATAACGTCGTTCCACGTCCTGTAGGGCCCTTCGCCGCGCGAGGTGACGCCGAACACGTAGCCCGTCAGCAAGGTGATGTAGGTGAAATCCTTGAGCGTCTCGAAGCTCGTCTTCTGCATCATCGGCAGGCGCGTGACGGAGATCGGGATTTGCGTCAGCGTGTAACCGTCGGGCTTGGCGGTCGCCGCCATGGTCGCTGGCCCGAGCGTGCCGGTGGCGCCCGCCTTGTTGTCGACAATCACCGATTGGCCGAGCTTCTTGCCCGCCACCTCGGCCATGGCCCGCATGACCACATCAGTCGGCCCACCGGCCGGCCAAGGACAAATCAGCGTGATCGGCTTGTTGGGAAAGCCGGCAGCCCCTTGTGCGTATCCCGAGGCCGGTAGACCCGCGAGCGCTGCGCCGCTGACCGAAATCATCAGTGATCTGCGATCTATCGACATCATCCCCTCCTCCTCACCAGCCTCGCGTTTTCGCAAGTGCCGCTCGCTCAATCCTTCTTCAACAATCCGATCTTGTCGAGTGCGGCGCGCTCCTGCGTGATGACCTCACCGACGAACTTCTGATAGGAGGCCGTATCCATATAGCGGGGCGGCATGTCGTATTTCGCCAACGTCGCGATGACGGCCTTGTCCTCGATGGCTTTCTTGAACGCATCGTGAAGAGCCTTGACGATCGCCGGGTCCATACCCCTGGGACCCGCGATCCCGAACGGGCTGTCGAAGACGAACGGGTAGCCCAGCTCCTTCAGCGTCGGTGTGTCGGGGTAGCTCGGGCTGCGTTCGGCCGTCCAGATGTTCAGCAACCGCAGCTGGCCCGCATCGACCAGCGGTTTCCAGCCGGTGGAGTCGGCTTGCAACATCGTATGGCCACCCAGCACGGCCGCACCGGTTTCCGCGCCGCCCTTGAACGGCACCTGCGTGAACTGCACGCCGGAGTGCGCGGCCAATTGCTCCATGCCGATATGCAGCGACGATCCCGGCCCCGGCGTCGCATACGTCACCTTGCCGGGGTTGGCTTTTGCGAACTCGATCACATCGGGCCAGGCCTTGAACGGACTGTCCGCCTTGGTGGTGACGCCGAAGGTGTAGCCCGTCAGATGGATGATGTAGGTGAAATCCTTGAGCGTATCGAACGCCGTCTTCTGCATCAGCGGCAGTCGCATCATGGTTATCGGCATTTGCGCGAGAGTGTAACCATCGGGCTTGGCCGTGGCCGCCATCGTCGCTGGCCCGAGCGTTCCGGTCGCGCCCGCCTTGTTGTCGATGATGATCTGCTGGCCCAGGTGTTTGCCGGCCGCCTCCGCCATTGCCCGCATGGAAATATCCGTCGAGCCGCCTGCGGGCCAGGGGCAGATCAGCGTGATCGGCTTTGTCGGGTATTGCTGGGCGCGCGCGATGGACGGAGCGGCCAGGGTCGCACCCGCCGCGAGGGCGAGGGCTTGGCGTCGGGACACCTTATCGAGCATTCATTCAATCCTTCTCGAGCACAAAAGTCGGCGATGACAGCCCGGGTCCATGTCCCGACACACCATCACGACACATACGCAAGACTGCCGCGCCTCGCACCCAATGTCCACAGGCGACGTCGATCCATATTTCTCGGCCGAAAGTGAGAGATTTCCGAAAAAGTTAGAGTTCCCCGCCGATGTTGCGACAAGGCTCTTTGACCCTCGATCCATGGCAAGGTGCTGTGTCTGGTCGACCCACCCTCTCGACCGGGGGATCGGGGCTGGAAAAACTTACGGGAGACCTGGTCGATTCTGGTCTTGGCAGCCACGTCCCGTTTATGGTTCCCCGGACGGAGCGTGGGCCCGCAGGGTCCATGCGCAGATCCGGGGTCTTTCCCGGTCATTGTGGATTTCGACGGCGCCGCTGAGACCATCTGCAACGGGTAAAGATCCCGGATCGCCGCGCCACGGGCGCGACGTCCGGGAAACCGATGTATTGGATGGATCTGCATGGGAGCAGCGGCGTTCGCCGTCTGCCGCAGCGTTCCACCCTCACGCAATCGTCACGCCGCCATCGGCCACGATGACCTGGCCGGTGATGAAGGCCGCGGCAGGCGACGCCAGGAATGCAGCGATCCCGCCGATGTCATCGGGCTCGCCGATGCGGCGCAGCGGTGTGGTGTCGGTCCGCTTCTTGAGGTTGGCGGGATCTTCCCACAGAGCGCGCGCGAAGTCGGTCTTCACGAGGCCCGGCGCAATGGAATTTACGCGGATATTCTTCGGCCCCAGCTCCACCGCCAGACTGCGCGCCAGCCCGAAATCAGCCGCTTTCGAAATCGCGTAGGCACCCAGCCGCTCCGATCCCTTGAGACCCCCGATCGAGGAGATGATCGTAATGGTGCCGCCGCCGCGCTCGGCCATGCCGGGCGCCGTCAGATTGGCGAGCCACAGGTTCGATTTGATATTCGACGCCATGATCTTGTCGAAGGCGTCGTCGGAAATGCCCGACAGCGGACCGAAGTAGGGATTGACCGCCGCGTTGCACACCAGCGCGTCGATTTTGCCGTACGTGGCGATCGCGCCCGAGATCAGAGCCTCGACCTCCGGTCGCCGACCGATGTTGCAGGGGATCACCGTGGCCTCGCCACCGGCCTTGCGGATGTCAGCGGCAACCGCTTCGCAGGCATCGGCCTTGCGGCTCGACACCACGACTTTGGCGCCCATGGCCGCCATGATCACGGCGATCGACCGGCCGATGCCTTTGCTCGATCCGGTGATGACGGCAACCTGACCGGTGAGGTCGAAGGGACTTTTCATGGAGGGCTCCTCGGGTTCGCGGGATCAATCGTCCCGCCAACACTTGCCCGCCGCGCCGCTCTTGTGAAGCCCCTCGATTGCGATGTTTCGGTTTATGGAGCGTTGCCAGACCCGCCGTCCCTGCCTGTGCATTCTCCTGCACCAACGTGATCCCGGGTCGACGCCCGCGCTGCCGCGCAGACCCCGCCCGGGAAACAGAAGAGGGCGCGTGTTTGCCCCATCCACTCTGCTCCGGCCGACGCGGCGCGCGTGGTGCAGCGAGGGCACTTTCCTCTCCACTGCTTCCCGGACGGCGCGCGCCGAGCGCGCGGCGAGCCGGGATCGCGGCGTCGGCGTCTCTCGGGCCCGTCGTCAGTGGTTGCAGCCTGGACCGTGCACATGACCCTCGTGGCCGTGATCGTGGCCACAGCCGGGTCCGTGCACGTGGCCAGTGTCATGGTCGTGCGACCCGTGATCTTGCACTTCACCCTGCAGGATCGCCGCTATCTTGCGCTCGATCAGCGTCGCCTGCTCGCGCGGCGACTCCGGGTCCTCGGTCGCAATCGCCATGATTTCGGCCGTGACCATGATGTCGTCAGGGCGGCCGAAATAATGCCGCCGCAACCGTCCCGCACGGTCGAACACCAGCATCGTCGGCGTGCCACGCATGTCGTAGGCCGCCATCGTCTTGGGGATTGCGTCCCCGTCGGGCTGATCGATCGCAACAGGGAAACGCCACCGGTATTCCTGCATGAACACCTCGAGCGCCTCTTCGGTCATGACGCGATGATGCTCGAAGACGCAATGCAGACCGATGACGGCCACCTCGTCGGGATTGAACCGCTGTGCCAACCTCTTGGCCTGCGGAAGCCCGTGCTCGACGCAGCCGGGACACAGCATCTGGAACGCAGTCAGCACCACCACCTTGCCGCGTAACCCCGCCAACGTCAGCGGCGCCGGCGCATTGAGCCACCGCGTCACCATCAACTCAGGAGGATTTTCGGGGTCGAACATCGGATGTCCTTTCGCGGCAGGCGTTGTCGGCCGATGCTCTACCGACATTCGCCGTGGTTCGCAAAGGCGATGATGGGATGCGGATCCAATGGGATTCCATGTAGGTTGGCTCAAGCGCAGCGCGACCCAACGTCCACGGCTCACCCAGAACCCTTGGGTCGCGGCCAAGCGGCCTTGACCCAACCTACGCCTGGGCTCGCGTTTCCGACTGTATCAAGCAGAAAGCGCCCCTAATTCGGCAACAACCGCAGAACACTGGGGGCGACGCGGGCGACTTCTTTGGCCACGACGTCGGCGGAGGCATCGAGGTAGGGCGCGGCTTGGGACTGGGTGATCCAGACGGGCCGTTGTTTGGGGTCGCGCGCGACGGTGCGATATTGCGAATAGGGTGCGACGACGAACAGGCCAATCAAGACGGCGCCCAATGCCGCTCCGAAGGGCAACCCCAGCACGCGATCCACAACGTAAACGGGTTTGTTCTCAGCGATGACGCCCAGGAGCCCCCGTTTGACCCACCCCAGCAGACTGTAGACCAGGATCAGGACGATCAGGAGCAGGAGCCCGATACTCCCGGCTTGCGCGACGAAGGGAGGCACACCGAATTGAACAGCAAATTGCGCGATGGGCAGAGAGTAGATGAGCCCAACGTAGGCCGCTGCGAGCAAACCCGCGAACAGCCCCACGAAAAACCGCACGACGCCCGACAGAACGAGGCGCGTTGCGCCGATCCACAGCCCGAGGAACACGAATAAAATCGGGATCACAATCAAGCCGATATCGAGATATGTCAGGCCCGCAATCATGTCCGTTCCCCAGAATGCTCAGTTGGCGCCGATTCAGTATCGCTGGCAATCTTGGCCGGAATGCGTACGCGATAAAGGGGTCATCCTATCGGTGGATCGCTCAATTTGTAAGGCAATCACCAGAATTGTCATCCCGCAGTTTGTCCATGGCATCCAGCCCTTCGCAAACTCCTGACCCAGACGCAATCTGGATCCCGGTGACAAGCACCGGGATGACATTGGTGGGGATTTCGTCGATAGAGTTACAGCCTACCGCTGAACCCACCGCATGTCGTGCCGCCTCCTGCCTACCCTCGCCCCGCCTTCACGCGCGCCACGATTTCGGCCACACCCGCATCCGTGGGGGCCGTCTTGCGCTCACCGCCCTGGCGCACTTTGATCTCGATTTCGCCGGCTTTCACGCCTTTCGGGCCGACAATCAATTGGAACGGAATGCCGACCAGATCCATCGTCGCGAATTTGGCGCCCGCGCGGTCGTCCGTATCGTCATAGATGACGTCGATGCCGGCGGCCTCGAGCTCGACCGTCACCCGCTCGGCGACGGCATCGCAGTCTTTGTCGCCCGCTTTCAAGTTGATCACGACGACTTCGAACGGCGCCACGGCGACCGGCCAGACGATGCCGTCCTTGTCGTGACAGGCCTCGATGACGGCCGCCACCACCCGCGTCGGGCCGATGCCGTAGCTGCCCATATGCAGCGTCACCGGCTTGCCGTCGGGCCCCTGCACGGCGGCCTTCATGGGCTCGGAATACTTGGTGCCGAAATAGAAGATGTGCCCCACCTCGATGCCGCGCGCCGACACGCGCCGGTCGTCCGCAATGGCGTCATAGGCGCCCGCGTCGTGCTTTTCGGAGGTCGCCGCATAAAGCGATGTCCAGCGATCGACGGTTGCCTGAATACCGGCGATGTCGTCGAAATTCGTGCTCGCCGGCGGGATGTCGAAGTCGAAGTAGTCCTTGTGGCAGAACACTTCGCTTTCGCCCGTGTCGGCAAGGATGATGAATTCGTGACTCAAGTCGCCGCCAATGGGGCCGGTGTCGGCCTGCATGGGGATCGCTTTCAGGCCGAAGCGGGCGAAGGTGCGCAGGTAGGCGACGAACATCTTGTTGTAGGCGTGTCGCGCACTCGCCTTGTCGAGGTCGAACGAATAGGCGTCTTTCATCAGGAATTCGCGGCTGCGCATGACGACGAAGCGAGGCGCACCTCGTCGCGGAACTTCCATTGGATGTGATAGAGGTTGAGTGGCAAATCGCGATAGCTGCGCACATAGGCGCGCACGATTTCGGTGATCATTTCCTCGTTCGTCGGTCCAAACAGCATTTCGCGCTCGTGCCGGTCGGCGATGCGCAGCATCTCCTTGCCGTAGGCGTCATAGCGACCAGATTCGCGCCACAGGTCCGCCGACTGGATCGTCGGCATCAGCAGCTCGATGGCGCCCGACCGGTTCTGCTCCTCGCGAATGATGGCGTTGACCTTGTTCAGCACCCGCAGACCCGCCGGCAGCCACGCATAGATGCCGGCACTTTCCTGGCGGACCAATCCAGCGCGCAGCATCAACTGATGCGACACGATCTCAGCCTCTTTCGGCGTCTCCTTCAGGACCGGGAGAAAGTAGCGAGAGAGACGCATGAGCGGCATCCTGGCAGGGTGTGAGAGAGGCGAACCCACGTTGCGGGGCCTCTCGGGCTAATAGCCATTTACGCCCACACTGGCAACTTCGCGGGCCTGAGCCTGCGGCTGCCACGAGCCACAGAGAAATAATCGCGCGGCCAGCATCGGTATTCGAAGAGCTGCAATCGCGCGTGCGCATACCTGTTCGCCAAACCCGCGATTTACACAAACGAGGCATCGTGATGGCGCACGCCCTCGGATGCTTGCGTCTACATCAAATAGTTTTGGACTGTTGCTTTGCGGTCATAGACCTCAGGCTGAGCACACTGTTACGTTGTCTACAGACTTTTCTTAATGAGGTTTTTAGTGAGTTACGGGGGCTTAGTATGGCTTACTCCTACTCAACTCGAATACTTCTCGGCGGCACGACCAGTATCGGCCTCTTGATCATGGCAGGCTGCGCTGGGAGTCCAGAGCGCATCGCGCAGCTCGACGAAAGCATTGCTGTCATGACGGGCGCGTTGGGCATCCTGAACAACGCCAAAGATATTGCGAACGCGGGTAACAAAGCAGCAGCTGTGCCCAGCGCAACACCTGCAGCACCGCCAGTAGCTGCGGCGGCCCCAGTGCAGGCCGCCCTGAGTAGTTCGGGCTCGCCCGAACTCGCCGCGTTCGAAAATTGTCAACGCGCCTACTTGGCTGCCAACCGCGCCGACTTGCTGCCCCAGTGCGCGGCCCTCCTGCCGCCACCGGCCAAGTCCGCACGCGCGGCGCCCTCGAGGTGAAGGTGCAGAAAGGCGACCACTCGGCTCACTTGGGCGGGTGACGCCGGACCGCGTCTTCGTTGATGTCGGCACCCCAGCCGGGTTTGGTCGGCATGATCAGATGGCCCTTCTCGATGCGCGGCGGCTCGGTGACGAGGTCGTCCTTCCAGGGCACGTCGTCGATGTCGATTTCCATGATGCGGAAATTCGGTATGGCCGCGCAGAAGTGCGCGCTCATCAGCGTCGACATGTGGCCGTAGAAGTTGTGCGGCGCGCAGTTGACCTCGTAGGCCTCGGCCATGGCGGCAATCTTCATGGACTCGCGAATACCGTTCCACGGCAGATCGACGATGCCGACATCCATCGAATAATTCTCGAAGTAGTCCTTGAATTGCCGGCGCCCGAACAGGCTTTCGCAACTGGCCAGCGGCGTCGAGATCGAGCGGCGAATGAGCGCCAGCGCACGTGGATCGAAGGAATCGATCTCGACCCACATCAATCTGTGCTGCCTCTGCTCGAGCGACCGCACGAGGCGAATGTAGCCCTCGGTCTTGAAGTTGAAATTGAGGTCGAGCAGGAACTCCACATCATTGCCGGTGCCTTCGCGGAAGGCCGCCAGCTGTTTATCGAGGGCCTGCTCCACCTGGAGCGAGGGATTGAGTTCAGGGCCCCCGGCGGTGCGAGTGAAGCCCGGCATGTACATTTCCGGGTTCGGACCGTCGAACAGGAAGATGTTGGTTTTCAGCGCCGTGAAGCCACGCTCGCGCACGTGTTCGCCCAGTTTGCGGACATCATCGAGCGTGCGGAGCGGGGGAACGCCCATTTTATCGGCGTGGTTGAGCCGGTAGGAACCGCAGTGCGACCAGTAGAGCCGCAACGTGTCACGCACGGGGCCGCCGAGCAGTTCGCAGACCGGCACACCCAAGCCCTTGGCTTTCACATCGACGAGCGCGTTCTCGATTGCCGCAATCGCCTGCTGAATGAGACCGCCCGGCGCCTGACGCGTTTTCGCATAGAGGTCAGCGGTAATGCGCTCGACCGGGCGCGGATCGAGACCGATCAGCGTTTCGGCGAGCTTCAGGATGACAGCGGTGAGGCCTTTCGAGCCATAACTCTCGTTGTATTCCGACCAGCCGACGATCCCGGCATCCGTTTCGATCTTCAGAAACGAGAAGACGCGCCAGCCCGCGTCCGCATGCAGATCGACGATGCGTGTGATTTTCATGGGATGTGCTCCGAAGCGTGCGCTGGGTCGAGTGGCGTCGTTGCCGAGACAAGAGCATAACCCGCCGATGCGAGACGGCAAACGATGTCGATGATCCATGTCGATGGTGCGCTTCGGGCAGGACGGTTCAAATCTCCCCCTCTCAACGCTGGGCCTCACGGCCTCACGTTTGCGGGATGACGGGAAGAATTGGATGGCGCGCTGGCCCCGACGCGCGGCAGTATCCCTCGCAAGCGGGCGCTGTCCCGCATCGCACAACGACAACGACGAGGACGCCATGGACGGGGAAATCTTCGACTACATCGTGACGGGGGCGGGCTCGGCGGGTTGTGCGATTGCGGCCCGGTTGTCGGAATCGGGCCAATATCGGGTGCTGCTGCTCGAGGCGGGCCGGCGTGACAATTATCCCTGGATCCACATCCCCATCGGCTTCCACAAGCTGTACACCCACGACACCTACAATTGGCGTTTCGAGAGCGAGCCGGTCGCGGGATTGAACGGACGCACCTCCTATCAGCCGCGCGGCAAAATGCTGGGCGGCACGTCCTCTCTCAACGGCATGGTCTACATGCGGGGCACGCCGTCCGATTACGACGGCTGGCGCCAGCGCGGCTGCGAGGGTTGGGATTATCAGAGCGTGCTCGCTTACTTTCGCAAAGCCGAAAACCAGGAGCGTGGCGAAAACGAATTCCACGGTGTCGGTGGGCCACTGCGCGTCACCGATCACCGCTTCCGCCACGAAATCATGGATGCCGTCATCACGGCCGCCGAGCAGGCGGGCATACCCCGCAACGACGATTTCAACGGCGCCACGCAAGATGGTGCCGGCTACTATCAGGCGACCATCGGCAAGGGTCGCCGGTGGAGCGCGGCTACAGCTTATTTGCGGCCCGCGCGGGGTCGTAAGAATCTCGTGGTAATGCCCAATGCCCACGCCACGCGTGTGCTGCTCGAGGGCAATCACGCCGTGGGCGTGGAATACAAAACACCGCAGGGCATCCAAACGGCACGCTGCCGAGGCGAGGTGATCGTCTCGGGTGGCGTCTATGGGTCGCCGCAATTGCTGCTGCTCTCAGGGATAGGACCGGGCGAACATCTGCGCGAGATGGGTGTACCGGTCGTGCGCGATTTACCTGTAGGTGCCAATCTGCACGATCATTTCAATTCGTTCGTGGCTTGGCGGTCGACCAAGGCCGAGACGTTGAACGATCTGGCGCGGTCACGCGTGGCGCAGGTCAAGGCGGGGCTGCAATATGTGCTCGGACGCAGCGGCCCACTGACGGGAACCAGCACGCTCGCGGGCATTTTCGTGCGCACCGACCCGCGCATGGATCGCCCCGATCTACAGTTCAATATCTCGCTCTATTCGATCGAGAAGCGCGACCGCAGCGGGATCATTCCCCACCCCTGGCCGGGCTTCATGATCACGCCCGTGCACTTGCATCCCGAGGGACGCGGGCGGGTGAGTTTGAAAAGCCCCGATCCGCTCGCCGCACCGAAGATAGAATTCAAGTTCCTGGAGACGGCCTACGACGTCGATGCCATGGTCTACGGCGTCCGGCTCGCTCGCAAACTGGCGGAGCAGCCCGCGCTGAAGCCCT
>JANOHP010000026.1:0-2484 GCA_031406575.1 Hyphomicrobiales bacterium | reverse complement strand
CCCAAGGCCACCAGTGCCGGTTCGGAGAGTTGCAGGCGGGCCTTCTATGGTCTCCGGCACGGCATCCGTAACCCCGAGGGCATAGAGGTGCCGCGCATGTTCGGCATCGCGGGCGCGCGCAATGATGAGGATGTCCGACCTAGCCCTACGGACCTCCCGGACGATATCGTCGATCAGAGTTCGCGTGTGAATGGTGACGATGACGCCTGCGGCGCGGCGATCAAGGTGCGAGGGCGTCAATCAGATGAGAATGCGCCGGGGCTGGGGTGACGGAGGTGTGCCCCCGCCCTTACCGTCCACCTGGGGTCCGTCTCCTGTCAGACGATCGCGGTAGATGAACCTGCGGCAGGCGGTAAGGCCGACGTCCCAGGAGGGCCGGGTATGATGGCGAGTGGCGACCGAAATAGTATTCGTCGCGCCATTTTCATTCTAGCTTGAGGCTCAATTCCTTCACCATCTTGCCATAATAGTTCCAGTCCTCCTTGAGGAGCGCGGCGAACTTCTCCGGCGAGCCCGTCGTGGGCCGCAGGGCGAGCGCGAGAAAATCAGTGCGCATCTGCGGTAATGCGGCGATTTTGTTGAACTCATCATTGAGCCGTTTGATGATTGCCGGTGACGTTCCGGCGGGTGCGAACAGCCCGAACCACCCCACAATGGCGATATCGGGATAGATCTCGGAAATCAGCGGCACGTTCGGATAGTCAGGGTGACGCTCTCGATCCGCTATGGCCAACAACTTGGCTTTACCTGCTTTGACGTGAGGCATGACGTTGGGCTCGGAGTGGATCTGCGTGGTCCCCGCCAGGAAATCGTTCAACGCGTCCGCTCCCCCGCGATAAGGCACGTGCAGATTGTCGATGCCCGCGGAACTCCTGAGTGTCTCGCAGATCAGGTGCGTGAATGTACCCAGTCCAGCAGAGCCGCAGTTGAGCTTGCCCGGATTGGCCATCGCATAGGTCTTCAGTTCCTGGATCGAATTGACCGGCAGAGAGGGATTGACCACGATCGGCAACATGTAGTCGGCGAAGTGAGCAATCGGTAAGAGGTCCTTGAATGGATCCCAGCTCACTTTGCGCGCCTGCGGAATGACGGTCAGCACGGGCGAACCAGTCACTAGAAACGTATAGCCGTCCGGCGCCGAACGCACCGCGGCTTCTACGCCGATGGTGCCAGACGCGCCCGGCCTGTTGTCGATAACGAACTGCTGGCCAAACACCCGCGACAACCGATCGGCGAAGGGGCGGGTGGCGTTGTCCGTCGAACCACCAGGCGCGAAGTTGACGATGATTCGCACCGGCTTCGTCGGCCAATTGTCTTGCGCTGAGGCTTGGGCGAGGTTTGCAGTCAGTGAGATGGCAATGAGGAGTATGCGCCCGGAAATCATGGTCCGCCTCCCTTGAGGCCGCACTATCTGCGCGGCTGACGGGGCAAGCATCGCCCAAAAACGAGTTTGATTCCAGCCCAGATAGAAGGCCCGTCAATTGCTGACCAGTTGGCCCGTTCGGAACTATAGCTCCCGGATGTCGATGCGCTCGCGTTCGCCCTGAACGATTTTTGTCACCCACTTATGTTGTCTCGTAAGAGGTTTTGTCGAGCCTTCTTGACGTCGGGTGAGGGTCGTCTTATCTATTCCGATAATTACCCTTATCGGAACAAACAGACATGACCGGAACCGAGCTCCAGATCGTCCTGCCGACCGACACATCGATCGCCGACGAGGCGGCCGAGCGGCTGCCCGCGCTGCACACCAACGCGCGGTCGGACCGCGACCTCGTCGCCGTCTGGCTGAAGGCGCACGTCGACAGCTCGGCCCACACGCGCAGGGCCTACGATCGCATCGGGCACCGGTTCATCGCCGCCTTGGCAGCACGCGGCGTCACCTTGCGATCGGCGATCCTCGATGACGTGCAAGCGGCGCTGGAAGCCATGCGCACTACGGACAAGGGGACGCCGGCCAGTCCAGCGACGCTGTCGACCTACGTGGCGGTGGTGAAGTCGCTCTTGGGGTTTGCCCACAACGTTGGCTTCACGCGCTTCAACGCCGCGCCCCTGATCAAGCTGAAACGAGCGCCGCGCCGAATTGCCGAGAAGCTCATGCCCGAGGTCGACGTACAGCTTCTGATCCGGGCGGCTCGGCAGGGCCGAAATCGGTTGATGCTCGAGGTCGCCTACTACGGTGCGCTGCGCGTCTCCGAATTGGTCGGCCTCTCGTGGCGCCAGGTCATTCCGCGCGAGAGTGGTGAAGTGCAGCTCGCCGTCGTCGGCAAGGGCGACAAGGCGCGCAACGTGCTGTTGCCGCCCGAGATCGGCTCGGCGGTGCTCGCCATGCGCGGTGACGCGCCGGCGTCGGATCGGGTGTTTCCGATCACGGCACGGCGCTTCGCCTACATCGTCAAGGCTGCGGCAAAGAAGGCCGGGATCGGGGCGCACATCTCGCCACACTCGCTCCGGCACGCCCACGCGTCCCACGCCATCGAGAACGGC
>JANOHP010000172.1:0-26801 GCA_031406575.1 Hyphomicrobiales bacterium | reverse complement strand
CCGCCCTCTTGGCGCAAGTGGTCGCACGCTCGAGGGGATTGGACTGGACCCCCAGCGTGGTCGTGCGGTCGCGCGCGACCGCCCAGCAGGTCGGCTTGACGCGCGAGCAGCGCCGGCTGAACGTGCGCAATGCCTTCGCCGTGCCGGCCCGTCATCGTTCCGCCGTGGCGGGCCGCAACATTCTCGTGATCGACGACGTGATCACGACCGGGGCGACCGTGGAGGCAGCGGCGCGTGCATTGGTGGCCGCGGGAGCCAGCCGCGTCGATGTGTTGGCGTTGGGCCTCGTCACCGATCCCCGCGCTGTGACCCTTTGAGCGCACCCGGCACCCGCTGCAACGGCCCGAGCCCTTTTCCTGAGACGAACGAAGCATTAGATGTGCACCGTCAGTGCACGCGCGCGGCCGAAGGAGAACTGCCACCCATGGCGCGGATCATCGTCTATTCGAGCAGTTATTGCCCCTACTGCTCGGCTGCCAAGCGGCTGCTCGCCCAGAAGGGGGCCAGGTACGAGGAAATCGATGTGGATGGCCAACCGGCTCTGCGCACCCAGATGCGCGCCAAGGCCGGAGGCGTCAACACCGTGCCCCAAATCTGGATCGGCGATGTGCATGTGGGTGGCTGTGACGACCTGTACGCGCTCGACGCGGCGGGCAAGCTCGACCCGCTGCTGGCTGGCTGATCCGGGGTTTCGACCAGAAAGCAGGCTCCAATGAGTGACCCGACGGCAGCGACGCAGACAGGCGCACGGTTGCGCATCGGCCTCGTACAGATGTGCGCGAGCCGCAGCGTCGACGAGAACGTCGAGGCGGCGACGCGAGGCATCCGGGAGGCTGTCGGGCGGGGGGCGACCTATATCCAGACCCCCGAGTTCACGACACTGATGGAAATGCAATCCAAGCGCCTCTTCGCCGAGACGAAACCCGAGGAAAACAACCCGGTCATTTCGCATTTCGCCGTGCTCGCCCGGGAGTGGGGCGTGCACGTCCACATCGGCTCCATGGGCGTGCTGGTGGCAGGAGACAAACTGGCCAACCGCTCCTACCTGTTCGCGCCCGACGGCTCGACGACGGCCAGCTACGACAAGATTCATATGTTCGACGCCGCGGTCGGCGGCCGGGACACGTTTCGCGAGTCGAAGAACTTTGCCGCCGGCAGTACGGCGGTCGTGGCTGGGGTGGGCGAAGCGATTATCGGCCTGACGATCTGTTATGACGTGCGCTTTCCGGGCCTTTACCGCGATCTCGCCAAGGCTGGCGCGCAGATCATCGCCGTACCGTCCGCTTTCACCCAGCAGACCGGCGAGGTGCACTGGCATACGTTGTTGAAAGCCCGCGCCATCGAAACCGCAAGCTGGGTGGTGGCCGCCGCCCAGTCCGGAACGCACGAGTGTGCGCGCGAAACCTACGGCCATTCCCTGGTGGTGTCTCCCTGGGGCGAGGTGGTGGCCGACGGCGGTGTCAACTGTTCCGTCATCGTTACCGATATAGACTTGGGGGAGGTGGCGGCTGCTCGACGCCGCATGCCGTCGCTCGAGCACGATCGCCCGTTCGACGTCATTCCCGCTCGAGCGCGCCGCGACGCGAGAGGCTCTTGAATGATCCGCTATAGTCTCACGTGTGAAAAATCCCATGCCTTCGAGGCTTGGTTCGCCAGCAGCGATGCGTTCGACAAACAGGTCAAGCGCAAGCTCGTGGCGTGTCCCGCGTGCGGATCGGTGAAGGTGGAAAAAGCCCTGATGGCTCCCAACGTGGTGACGAGCCGCAAGACATCAGCGCGTCGCGTGGAAGGGGAAGCGCCACACCCCACGGCTCCCGCGCCGGTCGAGGCCGCGCATCATCTCATCGCCAGCCCGCAACATCGCGAACTGATGCAACAGCTTCGCCGTGCGCGCGACGAAGTGCTCGCCAAATCCGAGTACGTGGGACCTCGATTTGCCGAAGAGGCGCGTCGCATCCACAATGAAGACTCGGCCCCCCGCGGCATTCACGGCGAGGCCACGCCCGATGACGTCAAGGCGCTGAACGAAGACGGTATCACCGTCTTTCCCGTGCCCGCTCTCCCCGACGATCAAAACTGATCAATCGCGGCAAACGCGCGACAGCTGCGCGCGCCGCGACATCGAGTTCGCGCGATGAAGTCGCATGCCCCTTTGCGTCCGCCTCGAGGCGAGGCATACTTGGCGCATGCTGCAATCCCGTACAGAAATCCGAGTGCGCAAGGGCGCACATCGCGATGCGGAAGCCCTCTCTGGCGTCTTTCGCGAATCGTGGGAACTGGCCTATCGCGGCATCATTCCGCACTTGCATCTCGAGACGATGATTCGGCGTCGCGACAAGAGCTGGTGGCAGAACGCGATGCGCGGGTCGGACAGTCTGCTCGTCCTCGAAGTGGCCGGGGTCACCGCTGGATACGTGACGTTCGGGCGCGCACGCGGACGCACGAAATACCAAGGTGAGATCTACGAACTGTATCTGTCACCGATCCACCAAGGTTTGGGTTTCGGTGAGCATTTGTTCGAAGCCGCACGCTTCGCGCTGGACGAGCGCCGTCTCAATGGATTGATCGTGTGGGCGCTGGCCGACAACATCGGGGCCGGCGAATTCTACCGCCGTCGCGGCGGACGCCCGGTCGCCAAGAGCACCGACAAGATCGGCGGCTTGAAGCTGCTGAAATTCGGGTACGCTTGGTCGTGACCAACAGCAGGGCTCGAACACCACGGGCGCTGCTCGCATGTCCTACATGGGGCTGCGGCCGACCTTGCCTGCGACCACGGGCTGCGCCTTGCAATTGAAAGTTCGCGCCGTGCTGTCGGCGATGCCTCGCGCCACGGCAATCGCATCGGGGGTCGCCAGCGCATCGATGTAGGCGACGTGGCAGGTGTCGCCCTGGGTCACGCGGCTCACCACGACGACTTCACCCTTGGTCGAGGCTGTTCGCGTGCGATAGCGCAGGATCGTCGCGTAGGGGATTTTCTTGCCATCGCGCAGATCATAGCGCCACTCGAGCGTGGCGCGCGATGTGCGACCCGCAAAGATCGAGTTGAAGGCGCCGAGCGATTGTTTCGACGCCCTGTGGCGGTCCGCGTTCTGGCCGACACTGACGAACGTGCGCAGATCGACGATCGCGACCCAGACTGGCCAACCGTCCAAGCCCGGACATAGGCGCGCGGGATGACCCGCCGGCTCGGAGAGCGTCCGGCACGCGGCCATGTCGATCGTCGTGTAGTGCGCCTTGACCTCGTGCGCCCGCGCGCCGGCACAGCCGCACACGAGCAGGAAAGGGACCAGAACCGTTGAAACGACTTTCATCGGGCAATCACGGATGCGCGCAAACGATATAGACCGCCGAGCCTACCACACCATTCGTGTGCCGATTGTGGCGTTCCCGCCATAGCCTCACCGCAGGGACGTTGCCTTCAGCTCCTGGAGTTTGCCGTCACTCTCGGCCACGTGGCGCAGCAGTTCCGATGGCTTCCAGCGCGCGCCGTAGCGTTGATGCCACACGGCGACCTGATTGTAGATCTCGCGCGCGCCGATCGTGTCGCCCCAATACATGACGCCGCCGCGATAGCGCGGGAAGCCGAAGCCGTGCAGCCACATCACATCGATGTCGCTGGCGCGGACGGCCTTGCCCTCCTCGAGGATCTTGCAGCACTCGTTGATGGCGCCAAACAGCAGCCGGTGCAGGATTTCCTCGTTGGTGAAGCTGCGCTGCCCGATGCCGAGGTTCGCCGCCGTCTCCTTGATGAGCGCGTGCAGTGCGGGATCGCTGTGCGGCGTGCGGTCGCCTTTTTCGTAGCGATACCAGCCGGCGCTGGTTTTCTGACCCAATCGGCCCGCCTCCACAATGGCATCGGTGATGGGCAAGCCGCGATAGCTGGGATTGGCGGCAGCGCGCCGCTTGCGCGTGTCATAGGAGACGTCGAGCCCCGACATGTCGTTGACCTTGAAGGGCCCCACGGGATAGCCGAAGTCCTCCATCACCTTGTCGATCTGTTCGGGCAGCGCGCCCTCTTCGATCATCAGTCCCTGGTCGAGATTGAAGGGCACGCGGCTGCGGTTGGCGACGAAGCCGTCGCAATTGCCGGCGTAGGCGCTGATTTTGTTGATGTCGCGCCCCAGCTTCATGGCGGTGGCGAGTGTTTCGGGCGCTGTCTTGGAGCCGTTCACCACCTCGAACAGCTTCATGACGTTGGCGGGCACGAAATAGTGCGTGCCGGCCACCTTCTCGGGGCGCTTCGTCACGGCCGCAATGGCATCGATGTCGAGCGCCGACGTGTTGGAGAACAGCAGGGCTTCGGGCTTCATGGCCGCGTCGAGCTGGCGAAACACCTCCTGCTTGACCGGCATGCGCTCGAACACCGCCTCGATGACGGCATCGCAATCGGCGATCTCAGCCATCGTGGCGACCGGCTCGATCAGCCCGAAGCGCGCGTCCATCTGTGCCTGCGTGAGGCTGCCACGCGCCACGCTCGTCGCGTAATTTTGGCGAATGCGTTCGATGCCGCGTTCGAGCACTTCCTTGGACGCATCCATCAGTTTTACCGGCAGGCCGGCGTCGGCGAAGCTCATGGCGATGCCGCCGCCCATCGTACCGGCACCGACCACGGCCATGGTTTTGATTTCGGGGAGTTTCAGATCTTTCGGCTGACCCGGAATGCGCGCCACTTCACGCTCGGCGAAAAAGGCATAGCGCAGCGCCTTTGCTTCGTCGGAATTCTCGAGCTCGCTGAACAACTGGCGCTCGATGGCGATGCCTTCGTCGAAGGGCTTGGAGACGGCGGCCTCGACGGCGCGGATGCATTTCTCGGGTGCGGGTTGGCCGCGCATCCGGCGCGCGAACGACTTGCGCGCCGCATCGAACATACCGGGATCGGCCGTGGCTTCGGCGAGCTTGGCCGTCAGGTCACGAATGCGGGGAAGGGGGCGCTTTTGCGCAACCGTCTTTGCCCAGGCGATCGCTTCTTTACGCAGGTCTTTACCCGCAATGATGTCATCGATGATGCCGAGCTTTTTGGCGTCGTCAGCAGGCACATGACGGCCCGAGACGATCATCTCGAGGGCGGCCTTGGGTCCGATCAGGCGCGGCAGCCGCTGCGTGCCACCCCCTCCCGGCAGAATACCGATCTGCACCTCGGGAAGGCCGACTTTGGCGCTCGGCACAGCGATGCGATAATGGCAGGCCAGCGCATTTTCCAATCCGCCGCCCAGCGCGTAGCCGTGGATGGCGGCGACGATGGGCTTCTTTGCTTGATCCATCACGTCGTAGGTTTTGCGCGTCTGCACCGCGCGCGGCTTGCCGAATCCGCGAATGTCGGCGCCGGCGATGAACGTGCGGCGCGCGCCCAGCAACACCATCGCCGTCACCGCTGCATCGGCTTCGCCGCGATCGATCGCCGCCACGATCCCATCGGACACGCCCGGACCCAGCGCATTCACCGGCGGATAATCGACGGTGATGACGCCAACGCCGTCCTCGACCTCGAAGCGTACGACCGGCTTCTCGTCCATGGGTGTCTCTCCTGACGGGGGTGTCCGTTCGCAGCGCGAGGCGGAATGGGTGCGAGCTGCGGATTAAATCCCGGCCGCAAAGATACTGCAAGGACCACCGCTTGGCTCGGGTCAGGTGGCGGAGCGAGGCTGTGAGTAATCCGTTTATGGAGATTAACGAGTTGATAAAAATAGAGTTTTTTGGAACGATGTGAATTTTTAGTCGTTGTGTCACAAGAACAGGCGGATATTCCAATGTTGAGAATACTCATCGTAGAAGACGAGCCCATCATCGCCTTCGACTTGGCTCAAGTCGTCGAGCACAAAACGGGTGCCGACGTCCACATTGCCTCGAGCATTGCGGCGGCACTGCGGATGTTGGAGAAAATCGATTTCGTTTTTCTCGATATGAACGTCGTCGATGGCAAAACTTTTGATCTCGCGCGCGAATTGACAGCACTCGGCATCCCCTATGCTTTCACCTCGGCCTCGCGGCGCTGCGAGTTACCCAGCGATCTTCAGGGCGAGCGGTTCCTATCGAAGCCGTGCACCGATGGTGAGATCGATTTGGCGCTCGAGGCGTGCGTGGTCATCGAAGCCAATCGACCGCAGCATGCGTGAGATTTACGGCTCATAGCCCTCGAAAATGGGCGCATCTGCCCATTTTTCTGCGATTTGGCGCTGCTGGGGTGTTCGCACCGTCCACGTGAAGAGCGGCATGCCGAGCCCTTCGCGGACAAAGCGGGTCACGGGCGTCGGCAGGGCTTCGATGTGATAGGCGAAAAAGTCCGGCTCGACCGGACCGCTCTCCAACAAATGCGACAAGCGAAAGGCGCGCTCGTCGTCAATCTTGTCGGACCACCAGCCGTCATCCTCGTAGATCCCAGACACGACGCCCCGCGGGATCGCCGGCGCCACATGTTTCAACGCCGTCATGACGACGGGATCGAACGACATGAGCGCGAGCGGACCAGCGTAGCGTGCGGCGAGGTCGGCGAGGGCGCGAATGAAGGGAGGATCAGGCGGCGCCCACTCGCTCTTCACCTCGACGAGCAGCGGAACGCGACTGCCGACTTGGGCCAAAAGATCGGCGAACGTCATGATGGGCGTCGCGGAGCCTCTGTAGGTGAGCTGCGTCAGCGCACGCGGCGAGAGGTCGGCGACTGCGCCCGGCGCGTCGATCAGCCGAGCGAGGGTTTCATCGTGAAAGACAATCGGCGTGCCGTCGGCTGCGGGTCGCAGATCGCATTCGATGCCGAAGCCCTTCGCGATCGCGGCCGCAAACGCGGGACCGCTGTTTTCGATGATGCCCCGCGTCGCATCATGCAGGCCGCGATGGGCGATCGGGCGCAGAAAGGTGGTGCGGTCCAGCATTCAGGCCTCACCCACCTCGAGGATCGCCTCGACTTCCACGGCAGCATCGAGCGGCAAGCCTGCGACTCCGACCGCCGATCTGGTATGGCGTCCCTTCTCGCCCAGAATTTCGACCAGCAGGTCCGAGCAGCCGTTGAGCACGGAGGGATGATCGGTGAACGCGGGTACGGCATTGAAGAAGCCGGTCAGCTTGACGATGCGCTGGATGCGATCGAGCGAGCCCAACGCGGCGCGCGCTTGCGCCAGGATATTGAGCGCGCAGACGCGGGCGGCCGCCCGTCCTGCCTCCACATCGACGCCGCCGCCGAGCTTGCCGGCCAGCACGCGCCCATCTTCGGTGCGCGAAATCTGGCCGGAAACGAACAGTAAACTTCCCGTGCGTACCGTCGGCACGTAATTCGCCACGGGCGTTGGGGAGCCGCCGGGAGCGTGATCCCCAACGCTACGAGGCGCGCGTCGATGCTTTGTGTGGGTGCCGTCATGCTCTGCCTCTATTCTGCCATGGAGCGCGTTGAACTGGGGTGCGCTCGCGAAAAAGTCACAGTTGCGGGCGGTCTCGGACTTTGCAACGTCTCGTGCGATGAATAAAGTCTTTCGGCACGGTCGCCCACCACCTGACTCGGTCGGGTAGCTCGCAACGCGGGCTGCCGAATTTGGAGACGACGTATGTTCCAAGGCAAGCGGGTGCGGCGCCAGGGCGCCATTGTGGTGCTCACGGCCGTCACTTTCGCGGGTGCGGCGGTCGCGCAAACGCCGGCGGGCCGGCCAGCCCCAACCCAAGCCCCCGCGGCGAAGACCTCCGTATCTCCCCCGCAAGCCAGCCCGGTCGTGATCGCGCCGCATCGTGCGGTTTACGAAATTTCGCTCGATCAAGCGCGCAATGCCGCCAGCGTCACCGAAATGTCGGGCCGCATGGTCTACGAGCTGACCGGGTCGTCCTGCGAGGGCTACTCCCAGAGCATGCGCTTCGTGTCCCGGATGGGCAGCCAGGACGGCAGCACCACGATCACAGACATGCGCTCGTCGAGCTGGGAAGATGCGGCGGCCAAGACGCTGCGCTTCAATTCGAGCCAATACAAAGACTCCAAACTCAGTGAGACGACGCAGGGTGAAGCTGCGCGCGATGCCAAATCGGGCGAGGTCAAGGTCGAGGTCGCGCGGCCGACGAAGAAAGAACTGACCTTGAAGCCGGGCGCCTACTATCCCGTGCAGCATTCGATTGCCTTGCTCGCGGCCGCCCGTCGAGGCGATACGGTCTTCCAGGCCGATCTCTACGACGGCTCCGAAAAAGGCGAAAAAGTCTACGCCACCACCACGTTCATCGGCGCCGTCCGTCCCGCAGGTCACAATGCGACGTTGCCCGCCGTATCGAGTGCCGCGCCGCTCGATGCGGTGCGCAGTTGGCCCGTTTCGATCAGCTATTTCGAGGCCGGTTCCGACAAGAAAGATGCCGTGCCCTCCTATGAGCTGGCCTTCGTCTACTTCGAAAACGGCGTCTCCCGGCGTCTCTTCATCGACTACGGCGATTTCGCCATTCGTGGTGTGCTGAAGGACATCACCTTCCACGAACCGCCCAAGTGCGACGTGAAATAGCGCCGAAGGTGGACATTTCGCCCCCTAGCGGCACGACGGCCACTGCCACGCCAGAGGGCTCTACGATGACAACGACACGCAGCGCCACGAAAGTCGGGGTCATCGTCGGCACGGGGAGCGGCATCAGTGCATCGCTGGCGAGGGCTCTCGCGGCGCGCGGCTGGCGCCTGGCGCTCGTGTCGCGCACGATCACCGCCACCTCGCCACTGGTCACGCAAACCAAAGCGCTTGCCATTGCCGCGGACGCTTCCGATCCAACCGACATGGCGCGCGTCTTCGCCCAGATCGACCACACGCTCGGCCCCGTCGATTTCGCGGTCTATAATGCCAGCGCCCGCGCGCGCGGACCGCTGATCGATGTCGCTCCGGCCGATGTCCACAAGGCGCTGGCGATCGGCGCCTACGGTGGATTTCTCATGGCACAGGAAGCGGCCAAACGCATGCTGCCGCGAGAAACGGGCGCCATCTTCTTCACCGGTGCTTCGGCCAGCGTGAAGGGCTACCCCCAGTCGGCGGCCTTCGCCATGGCCAAATTCGCCTTGCGCGGCCTCGCGCAATCGATGGCGCGCGAGTTGCAACCCAAAGGCATCCACGTCGCACATTTCATCATCGACGGAGGCGTGCGCAACTCCGACCGAGGACGCGTCGAAGGAACCGGCGAAACCGACAGCCTGCTAGATCCCGACGCGGTTGCGGCGAGCTATCTGCAGGTGCTGGACCAACCTCGATCGGCCTGGACATCGGAACTGGAACTGCGGCCGTGGGTGGAACGGTTCTGAGAGGGAGACGGGGATGGACACGATCAAACCGCGGGGCCACGGTCTTTATTGGCAGGACATGGCGCTCGGCGCGACGTACCGGACGTTCGGGCGCACGATCACCGAGACCGACCTCGTCAATTTCATCTCGTGCACGGGGATGCTCGAGCTGCTCTTCACCAACGAGGTGTATCGGCAGACTGAAAGCGCCATCAAGGGCCGTTTGGTGCCCGGTGCGCTCGTCTATTCCATGGCTGAGGGTCTGACCATCGCGGACACCATCCAGGGGACGGGCATGGCGTTTTTGGGTATGCAACTCGACATCAAGGGGCCGACCTTCGTCGGTGACACGATCCACGTCAACATCGAGGTGATTGAACAGCGGGCCTCGTCGAAGCCGGGCCGCGGCTTGGTGCGTACGCGAAATACCGTGATCAATCAAAAGGGTGAGACGGTGATGGAGTACACCCCCGTGCGCATGATGAAGGGCCGTGACTGACCTTCGCAGCGGGCTCCCCCCAACAGGGATGACCCAGTGTCGCCGCCGGGCCACGCCACTGCCGAATTGAATTGGCTCTTTACGAGCTTTTCGCTGTTCCGTGGTAGGACGATCGACGAGTTGTACCAGGGCGATTTTGCGATCGCTGCGGAGTGTGCGTCATGAGTCGGTATCGTCGGTCCCTCGCTGGTCCCTTCGGGACGGGGCTGCTTGTGGCAGGTCTTGCCACTGCGGCGTGCATTGGCGTCCATCATATGTGGGCACCACCGGCTCCCGAGAGTGCCGCAACAGACGCCACCTCGGTCCTCCAGAGCGCGCGCCTGTCCGTGGCTGCGACCGTCGAGCATGTGTTTGGTGCACCCCGGCAGACGATGCCCTCCAGCGAGAGCCTTGACGGGTCTCTCAAGCCTGGTTTGACGGCGGCAGGCGCCGGCTTGGCCGTCATTTCCACGCCCGTTCCTGTCGATGTGGGGGCCTACAGCGGCGTTTCGGGCGCCGACGCGTCCGCCCGCCTGACCCGGACCATTCAGGCCGAACTGCAACGGGTCGGCTGCTATACGGGCCGCGCTCACGGCACGTGGGATCAGTCCACACGCAGCGCCATGTTGGCGTTCAATGACGCGACCCGGGTGAAGTTGCGCGTGTCGGGCCCCGACTGGGTGCTGTTGACGGTCCTGCAGGGCCAGAGCGGCCCGGCGTGCGCACGGCCGTGTGTCACACTGTCGGGTGAGGCGGCGACTTGTGCGCCGTCCAGCATGGTCACCGCAGCACCCTCGGCTGCACCCGCCAATGCGCCGCACAGCCCTGCTGCTGCGACAGCCTCGACGCTTCATTACTCGGCCGTGCCGATAGCCACGTCGACTGAGGCATGGGCGCGCGACGCGCGCCTGACCGTGGGCCCGTCGTCGACTGAAACGGGGGCCGTGCAGCCATCTGCGGCCAACTCCGGTGCATCACTGATACCGGTCGCGTCGGTTCCACTCGCAAAACCCGCGGCCAAGGCCACGCGCCCGGCTGAAAACCGCCTGTCGCCGGCTGCGGAGGTCTTGCGGGACGTGTCGCGCGTCTCGCCCTGATGCATGCAGTGACCGCCGTCAAGCAGTCGACGGGGCGGGCAAATCAGCGACCGCCGCCGGTCCAGAAATTCAACGCCATCTGCCAGGGATCTTGCGGCGCTGCAGGCTTTGCCGGCTCGAGCGACGTCGACGCAATGACAGCGGTCGCGAAACCACTGGCTGTACGGTAGGCGGTGGCGAAGACATCTTGGAGTGCAGCGGCCGACGCCATGAGTGAGGGGGTGGCGGGGGCGAACGACCAAGGGGGAATCGCTGGCATCGGCGAGGGCCAAAGGGAGGCCATCGGCCACGTCGCACCCCAGCTGGGCGTCATCATCGACGGTGACCAAGCGAACGGGTTCATCGGGCTCGGCATCGGCAGCGTCGGCACAAATGCCGTATATGCGGGCCTCGACCAGGAGGGTGCCGCTTGGCCCCAAGGCCAGCTGAACAGGGCCTCGAAGGGTGAGACCGGCTTGGGCGCCAGGACCGCTGCGGCACCATCCATCGCTTTGGCGGTTTCTTTGCCGGCGGAGAGACACGCCTCCGACATCCGGCGCGTGCTGTCTTCTACGACCGCGAACCAATCCCGCGTCATTTTCGACTGTAACTCGAATACTGTCATGGCAGACCCTCGCCTAGCGCGTCATCGAACTGTCATAGCGCGAAATTCCGAGAAATCAAGAAAAATGCTGCAATGCAGCAAAATATTGTGCACCGCAGGTTGGCGCTTCACTCTAGGGCTGCGCGCAATCGCCCTTCCTGCGGCCCTCTCGTTGCCGAGGGTGCCACCGTCTGCTAGGCCTGCCCCCTGCAACAGCCCCCTGATCGAGGCGACGTTCCCATGATCCCGCGCTATTCCCGACCCGACATGGTGGCCATCTGGTCGGCGGAAACGCGGTTTCGCATCTGGTTCGAGATCGAAGCCCATGCGGCGCAGGCCATGGCCGACATCGGCATGATCCCGCAGACGGCGGCTCGCACCATCCGCGAGCGGGGCGATGCGGCTCACTTCGACGTTGAAAAAATCGACGCCATCGAGCGGGTGACGAAGCACGACGTCATCGCGTTTCTGACCCATCTGGCCGAGCACGTCGGCCCCGATGCCCGCTTCGTGCACCAGGGCATGACCTCCTCGGACGTGCTCGACACCTGCTTCAACGTGCAACTGACGCGCGCCGCCGATCTGCTCATCGCCGGCATCGACCGCGTGCTGGCGGCCCTGAAAACGCGCGCCTTCGAACACAAGTCGACCGTCTGCATCGGCCGCAGCCACGCCATTCATGCGGAGCCCACGACCTTCGGCATCAAGCTCGCCCAGGCCTACGCCGAGTTCGCTCGGTCACGCGCACGTCTCGTCGCGGCTCGCGCGGAAGTAGCCACATGCGCCATTTCCGGCGCCATCGGCACGTTCGCCAATGTCGATCCCCGCATCGAAGAGTATGTCGCGGGCAAACTGGGCTTGGCGCCCGAGCCAGTCTCTACACAGGTTATTCCGCGCGACCGCCACGCCATGTATTTCGCCACGCTGGGCGTCGTCGCCTCGTCGATCGAGCGGCTGGCCATAGAAATCCGCCATCTGCAGCGCACCGAAGTGCTCGAGGCCGAGGAATTTTTCTCGGACGGGCAGAAGGGCTCCTCAGCCATGCCGCACAAGCGCAATCCGGTTCTGACGGAAAACTTGACCGGCTTGGCGCGCATGGTGCGCAGCTATGCGCTGCCCGCCATGGAAAACGTGGCGCTTTGGCACGAGCGCGATATTTCGCACTCCTCCGTCGAGCGCATGATCGGCCCCGACGCCACGATCACGCTCGATTTCGCGCTCCACCGGCTGGCCGGTGTCGTCGAGAAACTGATCGTCTACCCCGAAAACATGCAGCGCAATCTGGATCGACTCGGGGGCCTCATTCACTCGCAACGCGTGCTGTTGGCGCTGACGCAAAAGGGCGTCTCGCGCGAAGACAGCTACGCGTGGGTGCAGCGCAACGCCATGCCGGTCTGGCGGGGACAGGGGGATTTCCTGATCCTCCTGAAGGCCGATGCCGACATTGCCCGCGTGCTGCCCGCCGCCGAACTCGAAGACCTGTTCGATCTGGGCTACCACCTGAAGCACGTCGACACGATCTTCCGCCGCGTCTTCGGCGCGGCGTGATCGAATTATTGGCCGTCATCCTGGAAACGTGAGGCCGTAGGCCGATCGTTGTCGGGCACGACGAAGGTGATGCGTGGGCCTCGTCTTCTTCCACCGCGATTGACAGGCGCGCCGCCGCCGCGCCACAACGCTGGCGGAACCATTCGGCCGGAGGGAGCGCCACCATGACCGCCCAATTGCAGCAGACGATCGAGACCGCGTGGGAAACACGCGACCACGTCAACGCGCAAACCAAAGGCGCGGTGCGCGAGGCCGTCGAGACGGCGCTCGATATGCTCGACAAGGGCACGGCGCGCACGGCCGAGAAGCGGGGCGAGGAATGGGTCGTCAACCAGTGGCTGAAGAAAGCCGTGCTGTTGTCCTTCCGCCTGAACGATATGGCCATGATCTCGGGCGCACCGGGCGGCGCCTCGTGGTGGGACAAGGTGCCTTCCAAATTCGACGGCATGGGCCCCGATGACTTCAAAAAGGCCGCGTTCCGGGCCGTGCCCGGCTCGATCGTCCGGCGCGGCGCCTACATCGCGCCCTCCGTCGTGCTGATGCCCTCGTTCGTCAATCTGGGCGCCTACGTCGGCGAGCGCACGATGGTCGACACGTGGGCGACCGTCGGTTCGTGTGCCCAGATCGGCAAGGACTGCCATCTATCGGGCGGCGTCGGCATCGGCGGTGTGCTCGAGCCGCTGCAGGCCAATCCGGTGATCATCGAAGACAACTGCTTCGTCGGTGCGCGTTCCGAGGTGGTCGAGGGCGTCATCGTCGGCGAGGGCTCCGTTCTCTCGATGGGCGTCTTCATTTCGGCGACCACCAAAATCGTCGACCGCTCGAACGGCCGCATTCACGTCGGCAAGGTGCCGCCCTACTCCGTGGTCGTGCCGGGATCGCTGCCTGGAATGCCGCTTCCGAACGGCATGCAGGGGCCGGGACTCTACTGCGCGGTGATCGTGAAAACAGTCGACGCGCAGACGCGGGCAAAAACCAGCATCAACGATCTGCTGCGGGACTGAGATTGGCGTCCATGCACGCACTAGCCAACGATCCCGTCGCTCTCACCCAAGCGCTCGTGCGGTGTCCATCCGTGACGCCGCAGGAGGGTGGGGCACTGACACTGATCCAGAGCGTGCTCGAGCCAGCCGGCTTCAGCTGCCATCGCCTGACGATGTCGGAGCCCGGCACGCCCGACGTCGAAAACCTCTACGCGCGCATCGGCACGGGCGCACCGCACCTGTGTTTCGCCGGCCATACCGACGTCGTGCCCGTGGGCGATGCCAAGGCCTGGACGCGGCCCCCGTTCGGCGCCGAAATCCACAATGGCGTGCTCTATGGGCGCGGCGCCGTCGACATGAAGGGCGCCATCGCCTGCTTCGTCGTCGCTGCAATCCGCCAGCTCGAGTACCAGGGCGGCAATCGCGGCTCCATCAGCTTCCTCATCACGGGCGACGAAGAAGGACCCTCGATCAACGGCACTATGAAGGTGCTCGATTGGATGCAGGCCAAGGGCGAAATTCTCGATGCTTGCGTCGTGGGTGAGCCGTCCAACCCCAAGGCGCTGGGCGACGAAATCAAGATCGGGCGACGCGGTTCGATGAGCGGCGAACTCATCGTGCAGGGCAAGCAAGGTCACGCGGCCTACCCCCATATGGCGGACAACCCGATTCCGAAGTTGGCCCGCATCATCGATCGCCTTTCGACGACGCCGCTGGATGAGGGCACGCCCGATTTCCAGCCCTCGAGCCTACAGGTCACGGTCATCTCGGCACCCAACACGGCCACCAACGTCATTCCGGGCGAAGCCCGCGCCAAGTTCAACGTGCGCTACAACGATCTGTGGACCCGGCCGAAAGTGGAAGCCTGGGTGCGCGAGCAGATTGCCATCGCCGCCGCTGAGACGAAGGCGCAGACTGGCGTCACCTTCTCCGGCACGGGCGATGTGTTCCTGACCAAGCCCGGTCCTCTCGTCGCCACCATGCGGGCCGCCGTCGAAGGCGTGTCGGGCCGCGTGCCTGCGCTGACGACGGCTGGCGGCACGTCGGATGCGCGTTTCATCCAGGCCTTCTGCCCGGTCATCGAATTCGGGCTCGTCAACGAAACCATCCACGCCGTCGACGAACGGGTGGCCGTGGCCGATCTCGAAAAGCTCACCACGATTTACGAGCGCTTCATCGAGTCCTATTTCGCCGTGGCGGGTTGAGGCCCGTGACAAGCTGCGCCGCCGCCGCGATGCCGCCGCGCTGTAGTGTTTGATCCACATCAACGCCGAAGCGAGCGGCGCGGCCGACACGCCAGTGCCTAGGCGGGGGTATGCGGGCCGATCGGGGGAGTTAGGAATGGTGGCGATGGTGACCGGGTGGGTGCAAGGCAATGCGCGCCCTCGCTCTGCCTCCGGTACGCCCGGCACTTGGCTCGACCGCAGTGCCGCGCTCGCGGCCACGCTCGCGCTGGGCCTGTTGGTGCACGCGGCGATGCTCGACGGCGACGCCGACCAAAAACGAGCGGCCGAGCGCGGCCAGCACGGCAGCGGGCCCCAAACGGGCACGACGCCGGGGGAAACGTTGTTCGCCGGTTATGTCGGCGCGCCCTTTACGCACGCCAGCGACCTGCGCTTCGTCAAGCCGGGCGCCACCGATCTGACGGTCCACGACGTGCCCTGGCAGGGGCGCCCCTTCAAGAGCCCGATCTATTACGGCTTGCGCATCGCGAAATGGCCCTCTGCTTCGCCGTTGGGTGGAATGGTGGACTTCACGCACTCCAAGGCGATTGCCATCCCGGATCAGCAGGTGCGCTTTTCCGGCACCCGCAATGGCAATCCAGCACCGGCTCCCGCAACGATCGGCGATACGTTCCGGCACATGGAATTCAGCCATGGCCACAACATGCTCACCCTCAATGTGTTGTGGCGCCTGTGGCCCGCGTCGCTGCGGATCGTGCCCTATGTGGGCGCGGGTGCGGGCATCAATCTGCCCCATACCGAGGTGCAGTTCGCCGACGAGAAAGACCGCACCTACGAGTACCAGTACACTGGGCCTGCCGGCCAAGTCCTCGCTGGCCTGGAGATCCGCCTGCCGTCGTCGAGCGCCTTCCTCGAGTACAAATTCACGCTGGCCCGCTACACCGCCCCCCTCACCGGACGCGACAGCCGCCACAGCTACGGCCCCGACGATTTCTGGACTCAGTTGATGGACTGGTGGCACGGCCACCAACCCGCCCACGGCACGGTGACCACCACACTCGCCAGCCACCAACTCATCGGCGGTGTCGGCTACCGGCACGGGGCCCCCCGGGGGCCGTAATTTTCTGTGTCATTCCGCGGCTCGTCCGCGGAATCCAGCCTTCCACAGGTTCCCGAGCCCAGCCGACAGATTGATCCCGGCGACAAGCACCGGGATGACACTCTTCGGGCAATGAATCTTTCATAGCCTCAGGGCATGGTCTATAACGCGCGCCATTCGGTTCGAGCGCACTGTTCTGGTGCGCCGCGCCAGTTTTCCGAGGGACGGGCAGGCCATGGCGAAAGCCGTAAAAGACAATCGACCCGAGCCCCGGCTGCCGAAGGGCTTCCAGGACTTCGCGGGTGAAGACTTGCGGGCCACAACCCGCATGCTCGCTGTCATCCGCGACGTCTACGAGCGCTATGGCTACGACCCCCTGGAGACGCCGGCCTTCGAATACACCGACGTGCTCGGCAAATTCCTGCCCGACCAGGATCGCCCCAACGCCGGTGTGTTCTCGCTGACCGACGAAGACGACCAGTGGTTGTCGCTGCGCTACGACATGACGGCGCCGCTCGCGCGCTACGTCGCGGAAAATTTCGACCGTCTGCCCAAGCCGTACCGCCGCTATGCGATGGGGCCCGTGTGGCGCAACGAGAAGCCCGGCCCCGGCCGTTTCCGCCAGTTCATGCAATGCGACGCCGATACCGTGGGCACCGAGAGTGTCGCAGCCGATGCCGAAGCCTGCATGCTGATGGCGGATGTGATCGCCGCTCTCGGCCTGCCCGCCGACCAGTTCCGCATCAAGCTCAACAACCGCAAGATCCTCGATGGGCTGCTCGAGACCGTCGGCATCAATCCCAGCTCCGAAGCTGACACGAGCCGACGGCTGACCGTGCTGCGCGCCATGGACAAGTTCGACAAGTTCGGCTCGGGAGGCGTGTCGATGCTGCTCGGCGCCGGGCGGAAAGACGAGAGCGGCGACTTCACACCGGGTGCGGGTCTGGAAAATCGCGCCATCCGCACTATCGTGGCGTTTCTCGATGCATCGGTCGCGGGAGCAGGTGGCGACGATCTCGTCGGCAAAGTTGCGCCTTTGATCGCCGGCAGCGAAACCGCGAAGGCTGGCCTCGCCGAGATCGCAGAAATCGAATCCCAGGTGCGCTCGGCCGGCTACGATCATCGCCGCATCGCCTTCGACCCCTCCGTCGTGCGCGGCCTCGACTATTACACCGGTCCCGTGTTCGAGGCCGAACTCACCTTCGAGGTGCAGAACGACGAGGGCCAGACGGTGCGCTTTGGCTCCGTCGGCGGCGGCGGGCGGTACGATGATCTGGTAGCCCGCTTCACGGGCCAACGCGTGCCGGCCACCGGCTTTTCCCTAGGCTTGTCGCGTTTGCAGGATGCGTTGCGCAAGGTGAACGGTCCTGCCACCGGCGTGCTCGGTCCCGTCGTCGTGCTCGTCATGGATCGCGCGGAGTTGCCGCGCTATCAGCGCATGGCGCAGCAACTGCGGGCGGCGGGCATTCGCGCCGAAATGTATTTGGGCACGTCGGGCATGAAGGCGCAGATGAAATACGCCGACCGCCGGCACGCGCCCTGCGTCGTCATTCAGGGCTCCGATGAACGCGCCAAGGGCGAGGTGCAGATCAAGGACCTGATCGAAGGCGCCAAAGCTGCCGCCGACATCAAGGACAACGCCGAGTGGAAGGCGGCGCGGCCGGCACAATTTTCGATTCCCGAGGCGCAGCTCACACAATCGATCGTCGAGCTCCTCGCCCGGCACGCAGGATGAGCGTGTCCGTCGATCGCACTCCGGCCGAGATGACGAGCTCCGCCCGCTGGATTGAAGATATGGAGCGTCAGGCGACCATCATCATGGCGCTGTTCGCACGCGCGGGGTTCGAGCCCGTAGCGCCGCCCGTGTTGCAACCCGCCGACGTGTTGCTCGACCTTGTCGGGGAAGACCTGCGTGCGCGCAGCTATGTCTTCACCGATCCCGATGGCGCGGAGCTGTGCCTGCGCAACGATCTGACCATTCCCACCTGCCGCCTGTACGCGGCCCGCCATCCCGATGGCCCCGCGCTGGCCCGCTATGCCTACAATGGCGCCGTCTTCCGCTACCAGTCGACCGGCGGCGACGCTGCGCGGCCGCGCGAGTTTCGCCAAGTCGGCATCGAGTCGTTCGCCGCCGCCGACCCCACGCGCGCCGAAGCCGAGGTGCTGGCACTCTGCGTGGAGTCGGTGCGGGCGGCCGGCATTCGTGCACCCCGTATCCAGATCGGCGACCTCGGCATCTTCCGTGCGTTGATCGCGGCGATCGATATGCCGGAACGCTGGCGGCAACGCCTACGGCATCATTTCTGGAAACCGGCGTCGTTCCACCGCCAGATCGAAATGCTGACGCACGCGGTGCAAGACAGCCGCATTTTGCCGCCCGATCTGCTGCACGCAATCGCGCGAGCCCCGCTCGCCGATGCGACGGCTGTCGTGGAAAACCATCTCGATGCGCAGGGCTTCGACATCACAGGCACGCGCTTGGTCGAAGAGATCGGTGAACACCTTGGCGGTCTGGCGGCGGATCTGGCCGCGCCGCCGCTGCTCGAATCCGCTGCCCGTCTCATTGAAGCCTATTTGTCGATCAATGCCCCGGCCCCCGAAGCGACCACGCGCATCCGGGCCCTGGTCGACGCGAGCGGTATCGACATCTCAGCTGCATTGCGCGCCTTCGATGCGCGCTTGGCCCTGATCGGCGACGATGGCATCGACACGAGCCAGCTCGCCTTCTCCGCCGGGTTCGGGCGCGGCTTCGAATACTACACCGGCTTCGTCTTCGAATTCACAGTGCCGACATTGGGCGAAAGCCTTCCTCTGGGCGGCGGTGGGCGCTACGACACACTCGTGCAGGCGATTTCGGGTGGCACGCCCGTTCCCGCCGTCGGTGCCGCGCTGCACTGCGAGCGGCTTTTGCTTGCCGCGCAGGGCCGTCGCGCCGATGAGCGGATGACCACACCCGTCGTGCCGAGCGCGCGTCGCGCCTCCGACTCCCTGGTTCTTGCGGTGCCCTCCAAGGGTCGCCTGATGGATGACACCATCGCCCTCTTCGCGCGGGCAGGCCTGACGCTGTCGCGCAGCGGCCAGGCGCGTGGCTACCGGGGCAGCATCACGGAACTGCCGGGTGTCGAGGTGCAGTTCGTATCGGCGTCGGAAATTGCGCGCGCCCTGCGGGCGGGTGAAGCGGACCTGGGCGTCACGGGCGAAGACCTCATTCGCGAAACCATTCCCGAAGCGGCTGACACGGTCGAACTGCTGATGCCGCTGGGCTTTGGACATGCCGATGTCGTCGTCGCCGTGCCCGAGTTCTGGATCGATGTCGCGACCATCGCCGACCTCGAGGAAGCCGCCGTCCTCTATCGGCGTCGCCACGGTCGGCGCATGCGTGTCGCCACGAAATATACCAACATGACGCGGCGCTACTTTGCAGGGCAACGCTGGAGCACGCCCGCCCGTGTGCCCGACGTGGTGACGCTCTATCGCATCGTCGAAAGCTTGGGCGCGACTGAAGGGGCACCCGCTGCGGGCACCGCCGAGCTGATCGTCGATATCACGTCCACCGGCTCGACGCTGAAAGCCAATGGCCTCAAAGTTCTCGACGACGGCGTCATGTTGCGCTCGCAAGCCATGCTGGTGGCCTCGAACGCCACCGGCTGGTCGGCGGAACGCCACGCCTCGCGCGATGCCCTCCTCGCCCGTCTGCGCGGCTGACCGCGACCGCGTCGCGCCTGTTTACGTGCAAGCCCACGCTGCCTACACTCCCCGCGACCTCATCAGGAGCCTTGCCATGCTGCGGATTTATGGACGCGCCAACTCGATCAACGTGCGCAAAGTGTTGTGGATGTGCGCCGAAGTCGGCGAAACCTTCGAGCGCGAGGATTGGGGCCGCGGCTACAAGCCGACCAGTGACCCAGCCTTCCAGAAAGTCTCGCCCTTCGGCGTCGTGCCGGTGATCGACGATGATGGCTTCGTTCTGCGCGAGTCCAACACCATCGTGCGCTATCTGGCGAGCAAGCACGGCCGCGTCGATCTCTACCCGACGGAGATCAAAACCCGCGCCACCCTCGAAGCCTGGATGGATTGGGCGGCGACCGACATTTACACGTCCATTCGGCCGGTCTTCCTGGGTCTCGTCGTCAAGCAGCCGGCGTTTTCCGACCCCAAGATGATCGAGTCCGGTCAAGTCGACTGGAACCGGCAGATGCAGCTCCTGGACGACCATCTCGCAGCCAACGGCCCCTACATCACCGGCGCAACCTTCACCATCGGCGACATCCCCGTGGGCCTCATCGTCAACCGATGGAAGGCCATCGAATTTACAAAGCCCGAACTGAAAGCCGTTTCCGCCTACTACGATCGCCTCGCGGAACGCCCCGGCTATCGCACGCATGGGCGCAACGGTACGCCCTGATCGCCAGCTGCACCCACCTGCCTCCCGACCGACGGAACCCGATCGTCTCAGTCCCGTTCCCCTGGGGTCAGCGAGGGCGAGCGAGCAGATGATCGACGGACGCAACACCACGAAACAAATGCGCGACGCGGTGGGGCTGGTGACGGCGCTCGCCATGACATTGCTGGCGTTGATTGTCGTCGCCGTGCTGTTTCTTGCGCGCGAGGTGCTCATTCCCGTCGCCCTCGCGGTGCTGTTGAGTTTCGTCCTGGCGCCCGCCGTGCGTCGGCTGGAGGAATGGAGGCTGCCGCGCGCCGGCGCCATCGTGATCGTGCTCTTGGCGGCTGTGGGCATCGTGTTCGGCCTCGGCAGTGTCGTCGGGCGCGAGGCGAGCAAGCTCGCCGACGATCTGCCGCGCTACCAGGACACGATGCGGGCCAAGGTGGCGCTGGTCCGGCGGGCGACAGACAATGTCGGCAACATCGGCCGGGCGATGGACGTACTGGCGGACCTGGGTCGAGACTTGGGGCGTCCGAAGGTGGACGTGACGGCCCCTCCCAAGGTGGTGGCCGAAACGCTCCCCATGCCGGTTGAAATTCGCGAGCGCGCCCGCAACGGGCCCGAGCAGTTGCTGGCGCTCGTTGGGCCCTTGCTCGGCCCGCTCGGTACGCTCGGTCTCGTGCTCATCTTCGCGGCGTTCATCCTGGCGCAGCGGGAAGACTTGCGAAACCGGCTGATCCGGCTTGCGGGCACACAAGACTTGCAACGCACGACGGCTGCCATCGATGATGCGGGCCGGCGCCTGAGCCGGCTGTTCTTGACGCAACTCGGGGTGAATGCGGCTTATGGGGCCGTGATCGGCGTCGGGCTTGCCCTGATCGGCGTTCCGAGTCCCGCCTTGTGGGGCGTCCTCGCCGGCGTGCTGCGCTATGTGCCCTATATCGGTGCCTTCTTGGGCGCAGCGCCGCCGCTGGTGATCGCGGCCATCGTCGACCCCGGTTGGAGCATGCTGTTTGTCACGGCGGCACTCATCATCATCGTCGAGCCGATCATCGGCCACGTCATCGAACCGATGATCTACGGCCACAGCACCGGTTTGTCGTCCGTCGCCGTTGTTCTGGCCGCCACGTTCTGGGCGTTCCTGTGGGGCCCCATCGGTCTCATTCTCGCGGTTCCGCTAACGGTGTGTCTGGTCGTCATCGGCCGCCACGTCGAACGGCTCGCGTTTCTCGATGTCATGTTGGGAGATCAACCAGCTCTGGCGCCTGCGGAACTGTTTTATCAGCGCATGCTGGCAGGTGATCCCAGCGAGGCCGTCGAAGTGGCGGAAATCTACGTCAAAGAACAGCGTATCGCCGCTTACTTCGACGACGTCGCGCTTCCCGGGTTACTCTTGGCGCAAGCCGATGCCACGAACGGCAATCTCGATGACGACCGGCTGGAGGCGATCGTTGCCACGGTGCGCGAATTCCTCCATGAGCTTCCGGCCGCACCGGGCCCCCAGCGCCGGGGAGATCGCGGCGAGGCCATCTGCATCGCTGGCCGATCGGGGCTCGACGAGGCGGTGACGATGATGTTGGGTCATATTTTGACGACACAGGGCTACATCGTGCGTCTTTTGCCGTCGACCGTTCTGGAACGCACGGCAGCAGAAAAGATCGAAGGCTGCGGCACGCAGCTCGTGTGCGTGTGTTATCT
Organism: Hyphomicrobiales bacterium; assembly: GCA_031406575.1. Classification (GTDB taxonomy): domain Bacteria; phylum Pseudomonadota; class Alphaproteobacteria; order Rhizobiales; family Hyphomicrobiaceae. The sequence continues at coordinate 4,530 of JANOHP010000172.1, read as the reverse complement.
GGTCCCGCTCAGCACGGCGCACATACGCTTGGCTTTGCGCCGGTTGCGCCACCGCATTCCCGGTGCCCGCATGCTGGTCGGCATCTGGCGTGAACGCGATCCAGCAAGCATCGAGCCGCTGCGCAAGAACATCTCTGCCGACGTTTTGGTGACGAACTTGAAGGAAGCTGCCGCAGCGGCAGACGATCTCCCCGACTCAGCGAGGTCGGCACCGGATGCACCCCCCACTCCGATTTCGGTGCCGGCCTCGACGTGACGGGTCATGTCGCTTTTGCCGCGAGCGCCGTGTCGATCTGCTCGAGAAGCTTGGAAAAATCCACCGGCTTGGGATGGTAGTCGTCGCAACCGGCTTGAATTGCCTTCTCGCGATCACCCGCCATCGCGTGTGCCGTCAACGCGATGATTGGAATGCGTGCGGTTTCCGCGTCGGATTTGAGCGCCTGCGCGACCGTCCACCCGTCCATGATCGGCAGGTTCATATCGAGCAGGACCACCTCGGGGCGCAGACTGCGCGCCTTGGCCAGACCATCTTCGCCATCTTGCGCAACGACTACTTCGTGGCCCCGCCGCTTGAGCCGTCGCGACAGAAAGTCCCAGATTTCTTCGTGATCCTCGACGAGCAGAATGCTGGCCATGTGATCGTCTCCCTCAAAGCTGCGGGGTATCGTGCGCGGGCTGCGATTGCGATGGCGTGCGAGCCTTCACGACATGTTCGATTTCTTCGATCAGTTCGCGCTCCCAGTCGTCGTTCTTGTCGACCACTTGACCAGCCAAGTCCTGCAACCGGCTGCGATCGGCATCCGACAGCGTGTTGGGTGCCAAGGCGACGGCTTGTGGATTTTCCAACTTGCGCTTGAGCTGGCGCACGGCCGTGAAGCCGTTGTCGCCCAGTTCGATGTCTACCAGCGCCAAATCGACGGCCGTACCCTGCATACGGTCGATGGCGTCCTCCACCGTCGATGCCATATGCACGCGCCATTGGTCACCCGACAGCAGCTGGCGGATGAAATACCGCATCTCCATGTCCGTGCTGACGATCAGCGCCGTCTGCTGATCGCTGTCCTTGCGATAGCGTTGCAGCACCGCATTGAGCCTGGGCCATTCGACAGGTTTGTTGAGGTAGGCGTCCGCACCCAATGCGAGGCCGAGCGCGCGCTCCTGCACGACCGTCACCATGATGACGGGGATCGTCGCCAAGTCCGGATCGTCCTTCAGCGTCGACAGCACGGTCCACCCGCCGACACGGGGCATCTCGACGTCGCACAGCACCACGGCGGGTCGCAGGGCGCGCACCAGTTTCAAGCCGGTCTCGCCGTCGGCCGCCAGACGCACCGCATAGCCTTGGCGTGCGAGGAACCGCGCCAGGAGATCACGCGCGCTGGGATCATCGTCGATCACCACGACGAGATCGCGCCCTTCTTCCTGCGGGGAGAGCGCCGTATCGGCTGCTTCCGTTGCCTCCTCGCCGTCTGGCGCCGCGTGCTCGGGAACTTCGACGGGCAACTCGAGGCGGAAGGTGCTGCCTTTTGCGGCCTCGCTCTCGACTGAAACCTCGCCGCCGAGCAACTCCGCGAATGCCCGCGTAATGGAAAGCCCCAGCCCTGTGCCCTCGAATTTGCGGGTGGTGGCGTCGTCGACTTGCGAGAAAGGCTGGAACAATTTCGTCTGCTGCTCCGGCGTCATGCCGATGCCGGTATCGCTGACGGAAAAAATCACGCGATCGACGCCATTCTGGTGCCGCGTGACCGCCAGCGTGACGGTGCCGTTTTCGGTGAATTTCGACGCGTTGCTGAGCAGGTTGAACAGGCACTGGCGCACTTTCACCGGATCCGACCGCATCGAGCCGAGATCGGGCGGACAGGCCACCTCCAATGTATTTCCCCGACGCCCCATGAGCCCTTTGACCGTGGCGGCAGCTTCACGCGCGAGTTCGCTCACCCGGAACGTTTCCGCATTCACCTCCATGCGACCCGCCTCGATTTTCGACAGGTCGAGAACCGTGTTGATGAGCGACAGCAAGTGGCGCGCGTTGCTGCCGATTTTTCCCAGATCCTGCAACACCCCGTCGTGGCCCAGTTCCGCCACTTCCTCTTCGAGCATTTCGCTGTAGCCGATGACCGCACTGAGCGGTGTGCGCAGTTCGTGGCTCATGTTGGCGAGGAATTGGCTCTTGGCTTTGTTGGCGACTTCGGCGGAGTCCTTGGCGGCGGCCAGCGCCAATTCGGCCTGCTTGCGGCTGGTGACGTCACTGAACACGACGCCAGCCCCCTGCACCCGGCCATTGGGTGCGATGACGGGGAAGAAGTTCGCGCTGATGAACCGGTGATTTTCAACGCCGAGGCCCGACCCATCGATTTCGACGTCGGCAACCACAGCCCCTTGATCGATTACCGAGCGCAGGGTGGGAACCAATCTGGGCCAATCCGACAGCACCGGAAAATCGCGGATGTGGCGCCCCATCAGCGCACCCGTTTCCGCTTGCGCCATGTGCGCCGCTGCCGGATTGAGTTCGCGGACGCGCAGAGCAGAATCGACGAGCAGCAGCCCTGCCGGTGAATTCGCCATCACGCCCTGCAATTGAGCGCGCGCAAACTCTGCCGCCTGCTGGCGAACGGTCGCGCGCCGGGCGAGCCAAATCGTGAGCATCAGACTGGCGAGAAGGATGAGGGTTGGTACGATGATCTGCCACCACCGCTGCTGCTGACCGCTGAGCGAAATGGCCCGGTTCAGCCGCGCTTGAACCGTGGTGACTTCTTGCCTGATCTGGTCCATCACGGCTTTGCCGTCGCCGCTGCGAACGAGTTGAGCGGCCCCTTCGCGATCGCCGGATCGGGCTAATGTGACAATGTTCCCGATGAGCGCGAGACGTTGCTGCGACAGCTCGATGATTCTGCGTGCAGGCAGGCCTTCGCCCAGAATTTGGAAACCCACGAGCATATTGGTCTGCAACTGTGCTTGGGCTGGAACAGCGAGCTCATACGGCTCCAAAAACTCCGCATCTCCCGTAATGACGTATCCGCGGCCTGCTGTTTCCGCGTCCTTCAGCGACGACAGCAACTCGCCGACCTGAGTGACGGCCGATCGCCTGCGGTCATCGACTTCCTCGGACTGAATCAGTCCAGTCAGGCTATAGGCAAGGGTCAAGGCCGCCACGACGAGCACGGCAGAGGCGATCCAGAAGCTGCGCCCGTACGGCGACCCATCGATGCGAAAACTGATCGACACTGTGCGCACCCTTCTCGAGGCAAGTCGGGTCGACGCCGCTTGCGGCCAGTCCTCCACCGATGAGAGGAAAGCAGCACCTCAACGCTTCGTTGTGCTAGATGTTCCCAGACGCCGGGGTGCGCTGCCGGCAGTCGAGTGCAACAACTCGCGAGCGAACAATGGGTGAGAATATCGAAGAGATGCAGCGTCTCCTCAAGGAGACGGTCGAGCTTCTGCAGGCCGGCGGCAAGAGTGATCGGCGTAAAGCGGCCGAAAGCCTCAATCGCCTCGCCGCCATCGCCACCACGATGGCGCTGACGCTACAAAGTCAGCAATTTCGCTCATGACCCGCGTGGCGATTGCCCCCGTGTCTGTCGATACGGGAGCCCACCCACGATGCGGGGCCGCGGTTCACAACCCGCCGATGAACCGCTCCATCAGGGCGTTGGTCTCGGCGGGGCGTTCGAGCTGTGGAAAATGGCCGATGTCGGGGATGATCTCGATCTGCGCCCCCTTCACTCGAGCACGCAGGCCATCCAGATATGGCGTCGACTGCCCGTGCAGCATCGACGTGCGGGTGCCGTCCTGCTTCGTCATCGTCGTCTGAATGGCCAGCAGCGGAACCGACACGGCGCCCAGAACGCGGTCCATCTCTGCGGCGTCGTAGCGGCCGATGTCGACAAACAATGGACCCGCGATCTTCGGGTCGCGATCCATGGCGCGGCGGATGATCGACTGCGCGCTCGCCCGATCGTAATCGCGGCCGAACATCTGGTCGAACGCCGCCTTGACGAAATTCCCATATCCCTGATCTTCGATCGCCTTGGCGCGGGCCTGCCATCCCGTCGAACCCGCTTCACCGAAGCGGCTGCCATCGACCAGGATGATCCCCGTCGTGCGCCCCGGCGCTCGCGCGGCCGCCTCGAGCACGACCCGGCACCCCATGCTGTGGCCGACCAGAACGGCGGGCGCCACATCGAGCGCATTGAGCAGGTCGGCCACGTCAGCGCCATGGGTATCGATGCGCGCGTGCTCCGGGCCGCCAGGCGTCGTGCCATGTGCCCCCAGATCGACCGCCACCGTCTCGTGGCGGCCCTTGAAATGCGCCACCTGATTGTCCCAATCGCTGCGCGCACAGCCAAACCTGTAAGCGTCGGAGCAATAATCCCTCCGTGAGGCAGCCGCGTCGGTCGGTTGCGCCGGAGTAAAACTCCGTCAACTGGTAGCCCTGTGCCGCGTTCGGCCGAGGGCGGGGGATGTTTGACGTGGACGACTATTTGAAGGTTCGATACGCGGTCCAGATCGAGGGTTTGAGCAAGCGGGCGG
>JANOHP010000164.1:0-44253 GCA_031406575.1 Hyphomicrobiales bacterium | reverse complement strand
TCTTCGTCATCTTCACTCCTGATTCGCACGCTCAACCTTGCGCGCTGTCAGGCAGACAATCCACCTACCGCACCGTCCGAAATTGTGGGGCCACTTCTGATCGGCTCGTCGCCAATCCCACTGATCGAATTGCTCGAATGGAACGAGTCCGGACTCGTGCTCAACAACGAGGCACTGGCCCACTGTGCCACCGAGGCAGAGGACCTTCAATCCGGCAACAAACGTGTCCAGTCGTCAACGTTGGTGCGGGACGACAACAAGCTATTCACCAAACTCAAGGTTGGCCGCGTGCAGAGGCGCCTTGAAGCCTTGGCCGGTCAGCACCCGAACTTGAACAAGGAACAGCTCGCAAAGAAACTGGCAAAGGCCGGTATGGGTGAAGGCATGTCTGCGGAACGAATCGAACGGGTAACACGAGTGCCAGCCCGGAAATAATGCGGGCGGAAAGCATTCGCCTGAGCGCCTGATGCGCAACCTCCTGCTTTCTCTCAGAGATTTGTGGAGCCTCGTTGGCGAGGCTGGGTTCGGAACCAGAATCGAACCGAAGCTAAGTCTCAGAAAACATGATTGAAGGCGCACAGGCGCCTCGACTTGGATCGCCTGGAAGGCGGTCACAAACTGTGTCTCGGACATTGCCTGAAATCAGCCAATGGAGAGCACGAATGAAAGATGTTCCGGACCAAGATCCCGACGGCAGCAATCACAATTGGGTCGCGCTCGACGCCTCGGGGTGTCCCAAGGTGAAGTGGGTACGTGGAATGGTGAATACGGGGCCCGATACCTACGACTTCCTGGAGGTGGAGACGTTGTTGCCAGACTCCATTTGGCCCGAATGCACGCTGCAGCAATCGCTGGAGATCGCTTTCAAGGGCCGCGTCAGCGACACGATGGATCACCCGGTTTGGTGGAGGTGCGCATGAGCACGCAGCGTCAACGAAGGCCGCGGCGCGGAGGCCGAACAGATAGGACGGGTCGCAGCATCGGTCCCGCCAGATTTCTCAAACTCGATCACTGGCTCCTGAAGACGGCCGCGTGGCGGTCGCTGGGACCGGCGTGCCGAGCTCTCTACGTCGAACTCGCCCAGCGCTTCAACGGATTCAACAACGGTGAGATCTCCATGTCGGTGCGCGAGGCCGCTCGCCTGCTCCATATTGCCAAGGATACGGCCACCAGGGCCTTTCATGAACTCGAGGAAAAAGGGTTCATCAAGCGGGCCGTCTGCTGCAGTTTCAACTGGAAGCTGAAGCACGCAACGACCTGGATTTTAACGACCCACGATCTCGGCGACACGCTCGCGACGAAAGAGTTCGCCCGTTGGTTGCCGAAGTCAGAACCCGGTCCCAATCCGGAGTCGAACTGTCCCAAACGAGGGACACCGTGGCTGAAAGTTGCGACATTCTGGGCGCCAAGTGTCCTTGCTTTGGGACTGTGGCCCCGGTTCTGCACAGCGCCTCGGTCCCAAATTGCGGCACGCATATTATCTGCCATGCCATGCACTTTCTTGACGCGAATGAGCGCGCCGGCTCCAGCCCCGTGAGCGGTGCGCAGACCCACATATCGCAGCGCCGGTCACGGGGCTTGGCCCGAGACGTCTCCGCGCATGTCCATTGACGGATCACGCACATGAGTATGCGCTCACAGCCTACGGCCGCCGGCAGGCCCGCCGACGAGTTCCCCTCGCCAATCGGAAAATGTCGGCCGAGCCAATTCTCGAGACCAATTCCGATCGCTTGGATCGCGGCTGCGGCCAAACTGCCAGGGCGATCGTTGCATGCCGGCATCGCGCTCTGGTGCGCGGCCCGCATGGCCCGGTCGACGACCGTCTCGTTGAGCAACGTTTCGGGCCTCCACTTCGGCCTCGACCGCAACGCAAAATATCGCGCGCTCCAGTGGCTGGAAGGCGCTGGGCTCATCACCGTCGAGCGAAAACTCGGCCGCGCGCCAATCGTGACGATCCTTATTCCGGCGTCGCCGCCATGACGGGTCCACCAATCCGCCCAGCGCCCGACATCGCGCCTCGGATCATCCGCTTTCGCGATGCCCCGCACTATCTTGGAATGGATCGCAATCGATTCAATGCGGAAGTGCGCCCGTTCCTGACCGAGATCCCGATCGGTACTCAAGGGATCGGCTTCGATCGGCTCGAACCTCGTGGCGCCACCATCTGGTCGGCAATCGAGCGGGCTCTCGAGGCTAGCAGCTCACCTGCTCACCAGCGCCACGCAACCTGCTCGGAAATGAACTCCCGCTCCATCTATTTATATGTACCTGAGGAGGGTTCTGATCATGGCACCGTTTGAGATCAGAAGACTCCGTTCCATATCGACGCGTCATAGCCTATTTGCGGGCAGGCTGCCGAAGCCTGGCCCTGGACAGCACTACCTGCGTGGACCGGTGCCTCTCGATTGGCTCTGCCGTGCAGCGCGGTTGCCGGGCAAGTCCCTGCATGTGGGAATGGCCATCTGGTATGCGGCGGGGCTCAATCGATCGCCATCGGTTCCGCTCAGCAACATTGCTGGGCACAAGTTCGGCCTCGATCGAAATTCGAAATATCGTGCTTTGGCGTGGCTGGAAGGTGCCGACCTCATAAAGGTGGAGCGCAAACTCGGTAGGGCACCGATCGTGACTATCGCGAGTGCTGGAGCATCAGAGCACGGCCTAGGCACTGAAGGTCAATCTACGCCAGCATGATCCGAGAGATTGGCCATGGTTCGAAAACGGAATGTCGAGCGCCCATATCGACCGGCCTACTGCTCCGCCGAAACGCTTGCCTACCTCCTCGATTTGTCGCGATCGACGCTCGACGATTACGTTCGCCTTGGCCATTTACCCGAACCGCTCTTCGTCGGTTCCTCACGCAAATGGCGATGGGTCGATGTGGATACCTTCATTTTGGCGCGGAATGGGCGAGCTGTAGATGACGATGCTACATCAGATGGTCTACTGTCCGCAGAGAACGATCCCTTTCGACGAGGAATAGCCAATGCCAAGGCCGCGCAAGGCTAGGATCAAGCTACCGCCTCACGTGCATATGACTTTGTCCCGCGGTCGAGAATATTTCGCATACCATCCATTCCGCGGGACCAGAAATGCCGGTCCTCGTGTCAAGCTACCCGGCTGTCCGACATTGCCTTCTGGCGAGCCCAATCCTGAATGGTGGGCCGCTTACAGGGCCGCCAGTGGCACGATTTCGCCCGGCGCTCGGGCGGGTACATTTCGTGCACTTGTAGAAGCCTGGACTGGTGCCGAGGACCGTCCTGCAAGCCCGGAGTGGGAAGCTCTATCGGTAAATACCCGACGGAACTATCACACGGCACTCGGCAGGATACTTGGAGCTTGGGGAGACTTGCCCGTGCGCGGATTGGAACCGCGTCACGTTCTCGAGATGCGCGATGCCATGCGTGAAACGCCGCAAGCGGCCAATACGCTACGCACAGCCCTATCTTCGATTTTGGCGTGGTCGATTCCGCGTGGCTGGCGGTCCGATAACCCTTGCGAGCATGTGAAGCCGTTTCCGGCGGGAGAACCGTGGGCTGCGTGGACTTGGGAGGCTATTGAGGCGTGGCGTGCGCATGCGGTGCCGGCAATGGTAGAGGCGATGGCGCTCGCGCTTTACACCGGCCAGCGTCGTTCAGATCTTCTGCCGATGAAGTGGTCGGATGTCGACCAAGGCGTCATCAAGGTCACCCAGGAGAAGACGGGAGTTCAAGTCTGGATTCCGCTGCACCGTGATCTGCGCGACGTACTTGCGGGAATGGAGCGCCGTTCTACGAGAATTCTGACTGGCGATCGAGGGCGGCCATGGACTGACGAAGGATTCAAGACGGTCTGGGGTCGGCAAATGGATGCTGTCGAGCTGATGACGGGGGCCTGCCATGGCCTCGTCTTCCACGGCCTCAGAAAGTCTGCGGTCTGCTTCCTATTGGAAGCAGGCTGTACTGTCCAGGAGGTGATGGCCGTGACGGGTCAATCTCGCGACATGGTCGACCACTATGCCGCCGACCTCAATCGCCAGCGCCTCGCCCAACGAGCGATAGCAAAGTGGGAGAACAGAACGTGACGGGAACAGGCATCAGTTTGTACAACGAGGGTCCAAAATTGTACAACAGAACATCTGTTCTCAGGCTAAGCGATTGATTTCATGGTGCCGCCGATAGGAATTGAACCTATGACCCCACCCTTACCAAGGGTGTGCTCTACCCCTGAGCTACGGCGGCTGACCGTTGCGTGGCCGTCTGCTGGGTCCCGATAGCGATCGATGGGCGAACGCGGGTCGGGGGCTCGAGACGGCATTGGGGACTGCCACAGTCCTTACCCGTCTCGGGCACGGGATGCAACTCGGGAATGCGCGCGCTCGGACGCGCGAAGATGAGCCAATCAGGCGAATTCCATGATGACGGCATCGACGGCGAGGCTTTCGCCGGGCTTGGCGTTGATTTTCTTGACCACGCCGTCGCGCTCGGCGCGCAGGATGTTTTCCATCTTCATCGCCTCGACGACGGCGAGCGCATCGCCAGCCTTGAACTCTTGGCCGACGGTGACGTGCACGGCCTTGATGAGACCAGGCATGGGACAGAGCAGCAGCTTGGAGGTATCGGCGGCGGCCTTCTCGGGCATCAGTGCCACAAGGGCCGCCTCTCGTCTGGTGTAGACATGGATGGGGACCGTGATGCCCCGATGAGACAGTTCCATGCCGTTGAGCAGCGGCCGCACTTGGGCCGCCACTGCAGCGCCGTCCACGGTGCCCGACCAGACCGGGTTGCCCGGCCACCACGCCGAGGTAACCGCGAGCGATTTCTGAGGATGCCCGTCGGCGGTGAGAAAGCTGACGGTGAAGGCCCCGTCCGCACCGCCCGCGATCTCGAGCTGTCGTTCGATCGATCCCAGGCGCACGACTCGGCGCTTGGCAAAGTGCACGCCGTTGCCACCCATCTGCTGAGTAATCGAGCGTCGCCGCTCGTTGCCGAGGTGATCCATCGCTGCGGCAATCGCCGCCAGCGTCTCGATCTCGGACGCTTCTGGTGTGCGCGGTACGAAGCCCGTCGGGTATTCCTCGGCAATGAAACCAGTCGACAGATGGCCCGAACGCCAGCGGGGGTTCTGCATGAGCGCGGTCAGGAACGGAATGTTGTGGCGAATGCCGTCGATGTGGAACGAGTCGAGCGCCACGGCCTGCGCCTCGATCGCCGCCGCGCGCGTGGGGGCGTGGGTGACGAGCTTGGCGATCATCGGGTCGTAGTACATCGAAATCTCGCCGCCTTCGGTCACGCCGGTGTCATTGCGGACCGTAACGCCATCGGGAAGAACCCCTTCGGCCGGCGGGCGATAGCGCACGAGGCGACCAATCGAGGGCAGGAAGTTGCGATAGGGATCCTCGGCATAAATGCGCGATTCGACCGCCCAGCCGTTCAGTTTGACGTCCGCTTGTTTCAGGTCGAGCTTTTCGCCGGCGGCGACCCGGATCATTTGCTCGACGAGGTCGAGGCCGGTGATCATCTCGGTCACGGGATGCTCGACTTGCAGGCGGGTGTTCATCTCGAGGAAGTAGAACGAGCGATCCTGGCCAGCGACGAATTCGACGGTGCCGGCGCTGTCGTAGCCCACGGCCTTGGACAGCGCCACGGCCTGCTCGCCCATCTTGCGGCGCGTGGCCTCATCGAGCAACGGTGACGGCGCTTCCTCGACGACTTTCTGGTTGCGGCGCTGAATCGAGCACTCGCGTTCGCCCAAATAGATGACGTTGCCGTGCTTGTCGCCCAGCACCTGAATTTCGATGTGGCGCGGATTGACGATGAACTTTTCGATGAACACGCGATCGTCGCCGAACGAGGACTTGGCTTCCGAGCGGGCAGACGCGAAGCCTTCCGCGCACTCGGCGGCAGAATGGGCGATACGCATGCCTTTGCCGCCGCCGCCCGCCGACGCCTTGATCATCACGGGATAGCCGATCTGGCCGGCGATCTTCACCGCTTCATCGGCGCTCTCGATGACGCCGAGATGGCCAGGGACGGTCGACACTTTGGCTTTGGCCGCCGCTTTCTTCGATTCGATCTTGTCGCCCATCGCGGCGATTGCTTTGGGGTTGGGCCCGATGAAGACGATGCCGGCCGCCGCGAGCGCCACCGGAAAGGCTTCGCGTTCAGAGAGAAAGCCATAGCCCGGATGCACGGCTTCGGCGCCCGTTTGCTTGCAGGCGTCCACGATCCGGTCGATCAGGAGGTAGGATTCCGAAGCAGCAGCTGGGCCGATGTGGACCGCCTCGTCCGCCATTTCGACATGCAGAGCATCCCGGTCGGCGTCGGAGTAGACGGCCACGGTGCGGATGCCCATACGCCGCGCCGTCTTGATGACGCGGCAAGCGATCTCGCCGCGATTGGCAATCAGGATTTTCTTGAACATTGGGCCTCGTCTTTCGGCATCCCTCGCGCGTCACCGGGCCTAACGACCCGACGCCGACAGCACTGGTCTTAGCGGAGACGATAGGGCGGCGGCAACCCAAGCCTCGAGGTCACGACTAACACCGCAGATTAGGCAGCCTGGACCATGGCTCTTCACCGATGCCACTCACCCCCGGTCGAGCCCGGCGGGCAACGGCACGTCCGGCCGCTGCACGCCTGCGGTCGGGTCGTCCATGCGGCGGGATTTGCCTTCGAAGAAGGCGCCCTGCTCGATGGAGAGTTGCGCGTGATAAATGTCGCCTTCGACCTTGGAGGCCGACTGCAGAACGACGCGCTTGCCGCGGATCGTTCCCATCACCGTGCCACGGATGATGATCTCATCGGCCACGAGGCTGCCGGTAATCGTCGCGGTTTCGCCGATGACGATGGTCGCAGCGTGCACGTCGCCCTGGATTTCGCCGTCGATGCCGACCTCTCCCTGCGACAGCAGGTTGCCGACGATCGTCAAATCAGCGCCGATTTGGGAGGCGGCGGACGTGATGCTGGAACGGGCCATCGGCTGAACGGTTTGGGTCATTGAACCACTCGATGGGAAAGACGTTGCTGCGCGCGCAACTTCAAATGCGGACGGGTCCCGGTCGGGCTTTTTGGTGAACATGGGTGGACGCCACTCCCTCGACGCGACTGTCAGTGAACCCTCTCTTAGCACGATGTTCATCAGCGGTCATGGCACAGTGGCCACAATTGAGCCGGTCGAGAGGCGTTCGACTCGATCGGCGAGGTCACTGTTTGCGCCCAACAGTGACCAAAGGCTTGAAAAACCCCGGCATCAGGCCGGCTTCGGCGCGCGCGCGATCGTTGAAGGGTGGCTTGAGACCACCGCGGAAATTTCGGCGCACGAGATCGTGGAAGAGCGGCTCGGGAGCGAGCCCGGCCTGCTCGGCCAACCAGCGAAACCATTTGGCGCCGTAAGCGACATGGCGTTTTTCGTCCCGGTAGATGACGCCGAGCACGGCCGCCGACGCGGTATCACCCGCCGCCTCGAGACTGGCGATGAGGCCCGGACTGACGTCGAGACCGCGCGCTTCGAGCACCAGTGGCACGATGGCGATGCGCGCGATCAGGCTGTCGGCGGTGGCTTGGGCGGCTTGCCACAGACCGTCGTGGGCGGGCAGATCGCCATAGGCGGCCCCCAGCTCCCCCAGCCGGCGTGAAACCAGCGCGAAGTGGCCCGCTTCTTCGGCGGCAACCTCGACCCAATCGTCGAAGAAGGAACGGGGCAGAGCGACATGCGCAAAGCGGCCCACGAGGTCCCACGTCATGTCGACCGCGTTCAATTCGATGTGGGCCATCGCGTGCAGCAACGCGATGCGGCCGCGCAGGCCCTGGGTCGAGCGGCGCGGCATGGCGCGCGGGGAGAGAAGTTCGGGCCTCGCCGGTCTGCCGGGCCGGTCGGGCATCGGCTCGGCAGTGGAGCGCGCGCCGATCGGCAGGCGGCGGTCTCGCCAAGCTGCGCCCGCTATCTGGGCCAGGCGAACCTTTTCCACCGGATCAGGTGCCGCGACGACTGCCCGGGCAGCTTCGCGCAAGGTGCTCGGTGCGAACGTTTCACCCACGTTCCCGGCCTTTGGACTGCCAGCACCTATTGGACGTCATGCGCTCAGCGCTCGCGCGGCGGCCAGCACGGCGTCCGCATGACCCGGTATTTTGACCTTGCGCCAGACTTTGACAACCTTGCCCGTGGTATCAATGAGGAAAGTCGCGCGCTCCACGCCCATGTATTTGCGGCCGTACATCGATTTTTCCACCCAGACGCCATAAGCAGTGACGACCGATTTCTCGACATCGGCGGCGAGCTGCAGGTGGGCATCGAGATCGTGCTTTTTGCGGAATTTCGCATGACTCGCGACGCTGTCGGGCGAAACGCCCACGAGCGCGACGCCGGCCTCGGCAAATTCGCCGGCGAGAGACGAAAAATCCTTGGCTTCGACGGTGCAGCCCGACGTGTCGTCCTTGGGGTAGAAATAGACAACGACGGATTTGCCGCGCAGCTGCGACAAGCTGACGTTTCCAGCCGCATCGCTGGGTAGATCGAATTGCGGTGCGGGGCTCCCTTCCTCGACCATCGTGCGCCTTCCTTTCGTCGCTTTTCTGACCTCACTGGGATTCGCTCTAACCTACAGCAGGTTGGGGGAGCTACAAGTTTCCTGCCGAACCGAATCGAAAACTCTCGGTTGGTCGGCAGGATCGGGTGGCTGACGGGGACAGATCACCTGCGAGACGGGTCACGGTGTGGCCCTCGATTGAATGGGGAGTCCAACGCTTTTGGCACGCGGGAAAATCGCGAGCTCGCAAGGCGATGGCGACGAAGCCGACGGATCATGACGGACTGAAGGGTTCGGGCATCGCAGGGTGGGGCAGTGTCGAGATCGGGTGACAACGGCGATCCAGGTCGCAGCAGGCTGCTGCGGCAGGATCGCACCGGCCTGCTTAGCGACCATCGGCCGGCCGATGCACTTCGCCACCCGGCGAAACCCGCACGATCAACGTCGCCCAGGGCACGATCGACTATGGTGGCGCACCGCCTCGACCGGATCGGCCACGCCTGTTTCCGCCCGTTCGAGGTTTGCGGCAAGTTTGCACTGATCGTGGTCCCTACGGCGGCGCTGCTTCTCCTCCTCGTCTATGTGCGTCTCCACTACAGCCCGATCAGCGTGGCATTCCTCGCAGAACCGATCGAACGCGCGTTGAATGCCGAGTTGCGCGATTACTCCGTCGGAATTGGCGGTGCTGTTCTGCATCTCTCCGAGCGCCGCGGCGTCGAATTGCGCATGCGAAATTTGCAGGTCTTCGACAGCCAGGGCGGCAGAATTGCCCAAGCATCGTGGGCCGGTGTGGAAATCGACTTGTCGTCGCTGTTGGCGCTGCGCATTGCCCCTGCCAGGATCGCCCTCATCGAGCCGCGAATTGTGTTGGCCACCGATGCGCAGGGTCGCATCTCGATGCGCGTCGAAGGCCAAGACGGAGACACAGCGCCTGCCCCTGGGCCGGCGACCACGGCGCCTGGCCCGCGCGCACCCAATGCCAGTGTGGCTTCGGGTCCTCCTGATCGCGCCAGTGGCGTGAGCGCCGCACTGCCAGACGCCCCGTCAATGGGTTTCGATCTGGGCCGCGTCATCGCCGATGCGATGGACCAGATGCGCCGGTCGGGCGATAGCGGCGCCACCCTCGAGGGCATGGGCCTGCGCAATGCGATCGTCGTAGTCGACACCGACGGCCACCAGACGACGTGGCGTGTGCCCAGCCTGGACGTCGATCTCACCCACAAGCAGAAGCGCCGCATCGTGTCGGGAACGGCGCGGATTGCATCAACGGGCGAGCCGTGGCGCCTCGGATTTCGTATCGAGGCCTCGGAGAAGAAGCGTACGATTTCAGTGACGACCGAGGTCGGTGGATTGGTGCCGCGTGCGTTGGTGGGAAGCTTTCCCGGTCTCGCAATCCTCGAGGCGCTGGACATTCCCATTGCGGCAACCGGCGCTGTCGAGCTGACGATGGAAGGCACGCCGACGGGCGGCCAAATCGAAGCCAGTCTGGGCGCCGGCCGCCTCAACGTGCCTTGGTTCGACAGACCCCTCGACTTCGAGCAAGGGACCCTCACCCTGGGCTTCGATGGCGCCACCCGGCGAATCGATCTCGCCCCATCGTCTTTTGCGGTGGGTGGTCGGAGGCTCACACTTGCGGGTTCAGCTGAGCCCGATGCCGATCCCGCAGCGGGATGGCGCTGGCACATCGGATCGGTCAACGAGCAACCGACATCGGTCCCGCTGGGATCGTCAGCATCGACACTGGAACATGTTTCCCTGCGTGGTCGTGTCGGCGGCGGTACGCCGGGCGCCTCGATCGAGCACGCCATTGTTCGAATGGGAGGCAGCGAGCTGGTCGCCTCCGGCACCTTGGGCAACACCGAAACGGGACCCGCCGTCGATTTGACCGGTCGCTTCAGCACGATGCCGGTAGACGCGATCCGCGCACTATGGCCGACGAGCGCTCTGTCGACCCTGCATGCCGCGGCCATCAACAGCTTCGTCAAGGGGACCATTACCGGACGACATTTCCGCCTCACCTCACAACCCACGATCCCCGGTGAAGTGTCGCCGGGTCTGCACTTTGCGCTGACGCTCGAAGGCCAGGATCTCGAACTCGAGGTGGCCAAAGGACTGCCCCCGCTCGAAGTGCCACGCCTTCTGGTCCGCCTGGAAGGCTCCGGTATCGAGGCCACGGCGCCTGATGCCCACATGTCGTTTCCCGGTGGTCGGCGGGTCGGCTTCAAAGGTGCGAGACTGACGACCGTGGCCGTGCCCGGTGCACCACCGCTGGCAGAACTCGCCGTGCGAGCCCAAGGAACGGTGCCAGCCTTCATCGATCTGCTCGACCGTGAACCCTTCGCCGCATTCAAGGGCGCTGGTCCGCCCATCCAGGGACTCGACGGGAAAGTCGACGCGCAGGTGCGCGTCACTCTCCCGCTCAAGCCCGACGTGCTCCCGGCCGATCTGCGGTTGGAAGCGCGCACGCGCATCACCGATGGACGCGTAAAAAACCTCATGGGCGCGCACGACATCAGCGGCGCCACGATCACCATCGACGCCACCGAACGGGCCGCCGATATCAAGGGCGAACTGCTTTTGGCGGGCGTGGTGGTGAAAGTCGGAGGCCAGTGGCAGGCCTCACCGCCGGACGGGCGGCAGGCGCCGGTGAAGTTCACCACACGCCTCGACAGCGCCTACCGCGCGCAACTGGGTCTCGACATCGATCACATGGTCTCCGGGGATGTGCCAATCGAGATCACGTTGCAGACCGGCGCAGGGGAGCACCAACTCCGGGTCAGCGCCGACCTCACCAGTGCCGAATTGTCGCTCGCCGATCTCGCGTGGAAGAAACCGTCGGGGCACCCGGCCAAGCTCGAGTTCGATGTCGGCAAGGGAACCGTCCCGAAGTCACTCGAGCTGCAGAATTTCCGCATTACAGGGCAGAATATCGCGATCGAAGGATCGGTCGGGCTCGGGCCCGACGCGAAAATTCGCGAGTATTCATTCCCCGAGTTCTCTTTGAACGTGGTCACCAACCTCGCCGTGCGTGGTCGCCTGCGCCAGCCGGAGCGCGTATGGGACGTGGTGGCGCGCGGCAAAACGTTCGACGCTCAGGAACTCTTTCGTTCCTTCTTCACCTTCGGCGGCGAGACGAAGGCCCCGACCAAAAATCGTCCCGGCGTCGACCTCGATGCGGAGATCGACACGGTTTTGGGTGCCAATGACGCGACACTGCGCCGTGTACGATTGCGCATGCAGGAGCGCGCCGAGCGAGTGACCAGCCTCGAGATGACGGGGGTGCTGGAGGGTGGACAGACGCTCACGGCGTCTCTTCGGCCCGAGCCCAATCGGCCGAGATTGCTGCAAGCCCGTTCTGCCGACGCCGGGCAGGCTTTGAAACTGATTGGTCTTTATCCCAACATGCTGGGCGGTTCAGCGACCCTCGATGTCAACCTCGATGGGCGCGGCCCCATCGAGAAGACGGGGCAGATCCGGATCCGCAAGTTCTTCGTGTTGGGCGATCCCATCGTTTCTGAAGTGCTGCAGAATGCCGACAACAGCCGCCCGGCGATCGATCAGGCGGGTCGGCACCGCCGCGTCGTGCGCGAGCAGTTCGAGTTCGAGCACCTCGTGGCAACCGTCTCCGTCGGCAACGGCCAGATGGCGCTCGAGGACGTCATCGCCAAGGGGCCGCTGATTGGCGCCAGCCTGCGTGGCAAGATCGATTTTCGGTCGCGTCGCCTCCAACTCGGCGGCACGTATGTTCCCTTGTCGGGCATCAATCGAGCGTTGTCGGATCTCCCGTTGATCGGGCTCCTGCTGACGGGCCCACGCGGCGAAGGCGTCTTCGGCATCACGTTTGCCGTGGACGGACCGATCGCGGAACCCAATGTCGTCGTCAATCCCTTCTCTCTGGTGACGATCGGCGTGCTGCGCGAAATTTTCCAAATGGCCCCGGACAACCCCAAGATTACACCCAAGGCAGAGCCCAAACCCGTGCGCGGAGGCGGCCCTCAGGTTCGGGCCAGTCCGCCGACGCCATCAAGCAGCGCCACGGCGCGCCCGCCGGGCGGCGAGACCGGAGTACTCGACGGCTGGGCCGCCCAGGCTAAAGAGCCGGCAAAGAAAAATTAGATCCACTCACGCGTACGCCTTCGCTCTTGATCCGCAGACGGCAGTCGGGGATGCTCGACGTCATCGGCGCACAGGCCGGGACCGATCGAACGCAACACGAGGGATGTCGTATGGAAATTTCGTTCAAGGGCAAACGCGCCGTGGTCTGTGGCGGCAGCCGCGGCATCGGTCGGTCGATCGCGCTGACGCTGGCGGAAGGCGGGGCTGCGGTTTCGATCTGCGCGCGCGGTGCGGAAGGCCTGCAGAAAGCCGCCGCCGAAATCGGAAAATTCGGCCAGAAGGTCCACTCCGCCCCCTGCGACTTGGCCGATGCGGCAGCGATCGCGAAGTACGTCAATGACGCGGCGGCGGCGCTCGGCGGCATCGACATCCTCGTCAACAATGCCTCGGGCTTCGGCATGAAAGACGATGAATCGGGCTGGGCGGCGGGCATCACCATCGACCTCATGGCCACCGTGCGCGCCTCGCACGCCGCCACCCCGCACATGGAGAAGGCCGGCGGCGGCGCCATCGTCAACATCTCCTCGATCTCGGGGTATGGTGGTTCGGTGCGCAGTGCGCCTTATGCGGCCGTGAAAGCGGCGATCAACAACTACACGATGTCTCAGGCCCTCGCACTGACTCCCCAGCGGATCCGCGTCAATGCCGTGGCGCCCGGGTCGATCGAATTCCCCGGCGGCGTCTGGGATCAGCGCAAGACGACAGACCCCAAACTCTACCAGGGCACGTTGCGCAGCATCCCGTGGGGCCGCATGGGCGCGCCCGAGGAAGTGGCGCGCGTCGTCGCGTTCCTGGCCAGCGATCTGGCGGGCTGGGTCACGGGCCAGACCATCGCGGTCGACGGTGGCCAGATGCAGTAATGATTGGTTGCGGTGTCCGACCGGAAGGCGGGCACCGCAATTTCAGCGATCGAGTCGTTCGTCTCCGATCGACCTACCAGGACGAATTCACCGCTTGCGAGTCTCGAGCCAGCGCTGGAACGAGATCGTGGCACTCGCATAAGGTTCTTGCAGCTCTACGCTCCAATAGCGCAGCTCCGTGAGCGGAATGGCAACGCCAGTCATGGCGCAGATGACGATTTCGCCCGGTGAGAGCACCTGGTATTCGCCGGCCATGTATTTGACGCGGGCCTCGCCTTTGAGGCCGAACAGACGTTCAAATCGGTTCATCTCGTCGCTCGCAGTAGGCCCGCGCCGGGCTCATAGTCGGGTTCAGCCCCATAGATATCGTCCACTGTCGCCGATTGCCAGCCCGCTCGCCATGAACCCGGCTTGATCCTTGCTTCAATCGTCGAACAGCGAGGGTTGGCGAGCCGATGGCTTCGTTGGCCGGCGCGCGCGCTCAGGCGCTCGGGGCGCTGGCGGCGTCCGTGAGGCGGTGGGCTCGGGCAGTCGCGCGTTGCCCGCAGTGGCGCCCTTGACTTCGGTTGCGATCCGGCCGTCCGCCAATTCGATGTCGAGCACAGTACCCGCAGCCAGACCCCCCGCCGAGCGGACCGCTTTGCCCACCTCGTCGCGGACCAGCGCAAATCCGCGCCGCAACACGCTCTGATAGCTCAGCGACGCCAGCATCTGTGCTTGGGCGCTCAAAGCACGCTCGCGTTGACGCAAACTCGCGCGCATGGCCTGATCAGACCGTGGCGCGAGCCCATCCAGGCGCTCGCGGCTCCGCACGGCACGCTCGGCAATGACACCGGGTCGCAGCCGTCCCATCAATCGCTCCAAACGCGCGCGACGCAGCGCTGCACCCCGCGCTAAGGCCTGCGCGCCGCGCGCGTGCATGCGTTCCAGACGGTCGTTGGCTCGCTCGAGGCGTTGCCCGAGAAGCCGCGGTTGCAGACGCGGGCCGATGCGGGCAAGGCGTTTGGCGTGCGCCTGGGTGTTGGCGAAGAGCGCGCGTCCCAACCGTTTTTCGGCCGCGTCGAAACGTTGGCGAGGTAGCGCCAACAATTCCTCGAGGCGCGGCAGTCCCCGGCTGGCGGCCTTCAGGTGGGTGCGAGCATCCTCGAGGCGCCGCCGCGCGCACGTGCGCAGACGGTGCCCCATATCGGCTGTGCGTTCGATGAGTTCTGCATGCTTGGGCACCGCCCATTCGGCGGCTTTCGTCGGCGTCGGCGCGCGCGCATCGGCGGCAAGATCAATCAGCGTCCAGTCGGTTTCGTGGCCCACCGCCGAGATGAGCGGAATGGTACTTTCTGAGGCCGCGCGAACGACGATCTCCTCGTTGAACCCCCACAGGTCCTCGAGGCTGCCGCCGCCGCGCGCCACGATCAACACGTCGGGCCGGGGCAGTCGTCCGCCTGGAAGCAAAGCATTGAACCCGCGAATGGCAGCAGCCACTTCGGCGGCACTCGTTTCGCCCTGCACGCGCACCGGCCAGATCAGCACACGCGTGGGAAATCGCTCCGTGAATCCCGCCAGCATGTCGCGGATGACCGCCCCCGTGGGAGACGTGACGATGCCGACGACGCCCGGCAGAAACGGCAGTGGCCGCTTGCGCTCGTCGGCGAACAGGCCTTCGGCGCCCAGCTTGCGCTTTCTCTCTTCGAGCAGAGCCATGAGCGCGCCCACACCGGCCGGCTCCAGGGTCTCGACGACGATCTGATATTTGGAGGAGCCCGGAAACGTGGTGATGCGCCCCTGGGCGATGACCTCGAGGCCTTCCTCCGGCTTGAACTTGAGCTTCTGGAAGCCCCCGCGCCAGACGACGGCATCGATCTTGGATTTGTCGTCTTTCAGGCCGAAGTAACAGTGCCCGGAGGCATGCGGTCCGCGGTAGCCCGAGATTTCGCCCCGTACGCGCACGAAGCCGATGCCGTCCTCCAGCGCCCGCTTGATGGCGCCGGACAGCTCCGACACTGAGAATTCCACCATATTGGTGCCGGCGCGCGGAGGCCGTGCTGCTTCGGTCATGACCGGGCTCCTGATTCTGAATGACTGTGGTGGCGGACGAATCGATTCACAATGGGGCGAAGCGCGCATCGAGTAACGCTTTCGGCCGCAAGCCGCGTCGTGGTAAGCACCGGCATTCCAACGCCGCATGCCCTGCTGGCGGGTCCAACCGACCCGTTGGTCGCGGCACTTTTCCGAGGAAGTCATGAACGTCCTTCTCATCGGCTCCGGCGGGCGCGAACATGCTTTGGCCTGGGCGCTGTCGGCGAGCCCGCTGCTGTCGAAACTCTATTGTGCGCCAGGCAACGGCGGCATTGCCGAAGTGGCCACCTGTGTCGCGCTCGATACATCGGACCACGCGGCGACGATCGCTTTCTGTCGGGACAAGCAGATCGACTTCGTGATCATCGGCCCCGAGATCCCGTTGGTTGCGGGGCTGGCGGATGATCTCGCCGCTGCGGGCATCAAGGTGTTCGGACCGTCGAAAGCAGCCGCCCAACTCGAAGGGTCGAAGGGTTTCACCAAGGATCTCTGCCGCGCCCACGCCATTCCCACGGCCGCCTACGAGCGCTTCGGTGACGCTGTCGCTGCCAAGGGCTACATCGCGACGCGCAAACGGCTTCCGATTGTCGTCAAAGCCGACGGATTGGCGGCCGGCAAAGGGGTCATCATCGCCCAGACCCACGCTGAAGCTGACACAGCTGTCGACGCTTGCTTCTCCGGCGCCTTCGGCGCTGCGGGTGCAGAAGTCGTGATCGAGGACTTTCTCGACGGCGAGGAGGCGAGCTTTTTCGTTCTCTGCGACGGCGTGAACATCCTCCCCCTCGTTGCCGCGCAGGATCACAAGCGCGTCGGCGACGGCGATACGGGCCCCAACACCGGCGGCATGGGCGCCTATTCGCCGGCCCCGGTCATGACACCCGCCATCGTGCAGCGCACGCTCGACGAGATCATTCGCCCGACGGTGGTGGCCATGGCCGCGCGTGGCACCCCCTTTCGCGGTGTGCTGTTCGCCGGCCTGATGATCGGGTCCGATGGACCGCAGCTCATCGAATACAACACCCGCTTCGGCGATCCGGAATGCCAGGTGATGATGATGCGCCTGAAGTCGGACCTCCTGGCGGCGCTGCTCGCCACCGCTGACGGTGTCCTGGGATCCTTCGACGTGCGCTGGCACGACGATGCCGCGCTGACGATCGTGATGGCGGCCCGTGGCTACCCCGGCAGCTATGCGAAGGGGGATGAAATTCGTGGGCTCGCACGGGCTGACGCGATAGAAGGCGTCGAGATTTTCCACGCTGGAACTCGTCGCGACGGTGACCGTATCCTGGCCGACGGGGGACGCGTGTTGAACATTACCGCACGTGGAACGACGATCGCTCAGGCGCGCGAGCGCGCGTATGCTGCAGTCGCCATGATCGACTGGCCCGGCGGCTTCTACCGGCACGACATCGGCTGGCGCGCGGTGGGCCGCACAGAGACGACATGATGGACGCGACCGACGCTGTTCGTGATAGCCCAGAGCGGCGCTGTCATGAGGGTCGACGATGCATTCGCGGCGTGGCATTCCTGGTGTATGGACCTCTGCAACGCCAGGGTTGCCAGCGGACAATTCATACCCGAAGAAAACCCGCAGGCGCCGTTGGCTCACGCTCTACCCTTCCTCCTCGACCACCGTGCCTCGTAGACGGGAGACGACCATCACATGACAAACCTCGCAGACCTTTTCCCCGGCTTTGCCGCGCGCCGCTTCGAGACCGACGGCGCGAGCATTTTCGCCCGCGTCGGCGGCTCGGGCCCGCCGCTGCTGATGCTGCACGGGTATCCCCAGACGCACGTCTGTTGGCACCGTGTCGCGCCGCAACTCGCCCGCCATTTCACGCTCGTCATTCCCGATTTGCGGGGCTACGGCGACAGCACGGGGCCGCAGACCGACGCCGAGCACCTGCGCTATTCCAAGCGCACGATGGCCAGCGACTTCGTCTCCGTCATGGGCGCGCTCGGGCACGAACGGTTTGCCGTGCCCTGCCATGACCGGGGCGCGCGCGTGGGGTATCGGCTGACGCTCGACCATTCCGCCCGCGTGGAACGGCTCGCGACGCTCGACATCGTCACGACGCTGGACGCGTGGACGGACATGACCAAGGAGAACGCGATCGGGCGCTTTCATTGGGGCTTTCTCGCCCGCTCGCACCCGTTCCCCGAAGAGATGATCGGGGCCAATAGCCAAGTGTTTTTGGACTATCTGCTCGCCCAGTGGACCCGCACCAAGGACCTGTCCGCTTTCGATCCTCGGGCGCTCGCTCACTACCGCCATCACTTCGCCAAGCCGTCGGTGATCCACGCGACCTGTGAAGACTATCGCGCGGGCGCCACCTGCGATCCCGCCATCGATGCGGTGGATCGGGACGCCGGCCGCACCATCGATTGCCCGATGTTGGCGCTGTGGGGTGGGGAGCGAAAAAACGGCTTCGTCAACAAGCCCCTGGAATCGTGGCGGCCGTGGTGTCCGAGTGTGCGTGGCGAGCCGATCGAGAGTGGTCATTTTCTCGTCGAAGAAGCGCCCGAGGCGACGATGGCCGCGCTGATGCCGTTTCTGCTCGAGGGACGGCCGAGCTGACGACAGCCGTCGAGGAAGCGCACATGGCCAGCTCGATCCGCAACCGACTGCGCTCTCGTATGAGCCGGGCCGTCGTCGTGCGGCCGCCCGATCCGTTGCCCGTGAAGAGTTCGCCGAAAATCGGATTGGCGCTCGGCGGCGGCGGCGCGCGCGGGCTCGCTCACATTCTCATTTTGGAAGCCTTCGACGAACTCGGCATCAAGCCGTCGTTCATCACGGGCACATCGATCGGGGCGATTTACGGCGCCGGTTACGCGGCGGGCTACTCCGCGGCCTATATTCGCGCGCACACGGAAGAGACGCTGTCGCAGCGCCTCGACCTCTTTCGGGGTCTCGTCTCCGCGCGCGCCCAGCCCATCCAACGCTTGTTCAATCTGCTGCCCATCCGCTCGGGCTTGCTCGACCCCGCCGCCGTGCTCGACATCGTGCTGCCGGGGCGCATGCCCACGACATTCGACAGGCTCAGTATCCCGCTGACGATCGTGGCTACGGATTTCCATGCGCAGGACGTCGTGTTGCTGCGCGACGGTGATTTGAAACCGGCCATCGCCGCGAGCATCGCACTGCCGGCTCTCTTTGCGCCCGTGCAGCTCGGTGGCCGCACTTTGATCGACGGCGGGTTCGTCAATCCGCTGCCGTTCGATCTGATCGCGCCGGCGGCCGACATCACGATTGCCATCGACGTCTCGGGCGGCGCGCGCGACGACAGCGCGGCCGCACCGGGATTGCTCGGAAC
Source organism: Hyphomicrobiales bacterium (assembly GCA_031406575.1). GTDB lineage: Bacteria > Pseudomonadota > Alphaproteobacteria > Rhizobiales > Hyphomicrobiaceae. Next base: position 25,387 of record JANOHP010000164.1, on the reverse strand, counting down.
GCTGCTGGCCTCGTCCCAGATCCTGCAACGCTCGATCGTGCGCGAGAAATTGAAATCCCTGCAGCCCGATATCTATGTCGCCTCCACGGTGGAACGGTTCCACGTGCTGGAATTCAACAAGTTCCGCGAAATTCTCGCCGCCGCCGTGCCGGCGAAAGAGGCGCTGAAACGTCAGCTCGATCGCGTCCTGTCGGCCGACACGGTCGCCGCCGATCCTGCGCCACCACCTGCGCCAGAGAGCCCACCGGTGAAGAAGCGACGGCTCCTGCTGCCGGGCAGCCGACGCCGCGCGAAAAAGCCGACGACAGCAGACTGAAGTTCGTCGAGGTTTCCAGGCAACCCAACTTGTCACCACGGTCCAGTCGCGTATGCTCGTGCGCAACACGGATGAACGCGGCACGGCGGAGGAGACGACATGGCACAGAACAAGCGCTGGAAAAACCGGCCCGAGAACTCAACCTGGGGTGATTACGGTCCCGACGATCAGCTCGGCCGCTTGAACGAAATTACGGCCGCCACCGTCAAAGCCGCCATGGCCGAGGTCAAAACCGGACAGACGTTCTGCCTGTCTATGCCGCTCGACTACCCCGGCGGCGCGGTGCTGAGCCAACGCCGCCATCCCCCACAAATTCGCCCCACAGTGCGCGACGGTAAGCCCAACTGGCTCTACCAAGCGGGCTGGGAGACGCCGGGCGCCGTCGACGTCGTCAACGACGACATGGTCTTGCTGCACCTGCAATACTCGACCCAGTGGGACACCCTCGCCCACGTCGGCGCCATGTTCGACGCCGACGGCGATGGCAAGCCCGAGCCCGTCTTCTACAACGGCTATCGCGGCAACGTCGAAATCGTCGGCCCGACCGATGTGAAGCAGGCCGGCGGGATACCCGGCACGTTTGTCGAAGCCAAGGGAACCTCGTCAGCCAACGCACTCGGCGTCGAGAACATGGCGATGAAGTGCATTCAGAGCCGTGGCGTCATGGTCGATCTCGAGGCGCATTTCGGCCGGGCCCGCAAGGCCATCGGTTACGACGATCTGATGCGTGTGTTCGCCGCCGACGGCGTCACAGTGCGGCCGGGTGATCTCGTCTGCTTCCGCACGGGCTTCGACGAGGTGATCTTCGAAGGCAAGAAAGCCCCGACGCACGAGATGATGCACAATTCGTGCACCGGCCTCGACGGCTCGGATCAACGTCTGCTGCAGTGGATCACGGAGTCGAAAATCTCGGCGGTGATCGCCGACAATTATGCCGTCGAACTATTCGACGGCACCTTGAAGCCGGGCCAGTGTGCCTTGCTGCCGCTGCACCACCACACACTCTTCAAGACTGGCGTCAACCTGGGGGAAATCTGGCGCCTGTCGGAACTCGCCAACTGGCTGCGCAAGAACAACCGCAGCACGTTCCTGCTGACCGCACCGCCGCTCAATCTCCCGGGCGCCGTGGGGTCACCAGCGAACGCGATTGCAACGGTGTGAGTCCCCTCTTCCCGCGCACTGCACACGTGCGGGGAGAGGGTTAGGGTGAGGGGCACCCCATTTGCCCCGCATCTGGAATCTGCCCCTCGAGCCCGAGTCTCCCATGACCATCGCCTCGCTCATGCCTTTCCTCGCGCCCAAGTCTGTTGCCATCGTCGGCGCCTCGACCGATCAGAACAAGGTTGGCGGGCGGCCGCTCTATTACCTCCAGAAGTTCGGCTTCAAAGGCAAAGTCTACGCGATCAATCCCGGTCGCAAGGAAGTGCAGGGCGTGCCCTCATTTGCAGGTCTCGCCCAGCTTCCCGAAGTGCCGGAGTTGGCCGTCGTTGCCGTACCGGGTGATGCCGCCGTCGCGGCCATCAAGGAAGCTGCAGCACTGGGCGTCAAAGCCACGATCTGCATCACCTCGGGCTTCGGCGAAACCTCCGACCCTGAAGGTCTGGCCAAGCAGAACGAAATGGTCGCCGCCGCGCGCGCCGGCAACATGCGCATGATCGGTCCAAACACCCAGGGCCTCGCCAATTTCTCGAACGGCTGCGTCGCCAGTTTCTCGACGTTCTTTTCGACGCTGCCGGTGAAGGACGGCCCCATCGCCGTCGTCAGCCAGTCGGGCGCGATGAGCGCCATCCCGATCGGCCTGCTCCTCGAGCGCGGCATGGGCTGCCGCTATTCTTTGGCGACCGGTAACGACGCCGACGTCTCCGTGCTGGAGATGGCGACGGCTGCCATCTCCGATCCCGGCATCAAGCTTCTGGTGCTCTATCTCGAGGGCATGCCACGCCCCGATCAGCTCGCGACACTGGCGCAAACCGCCAATTCCATGGGCAAATTCATCGTCGCCCTGAAGTCGGGCCGCACGCCTGCAGGCGCACGCGCCGCCGCCTCGCACACCGGGGCGCTGGCCAACGAAGACAGCGTCATCGATGCCGCGTTGAAGCGCATCGGCATTTGGCGCGCTCGCAACATCGCCGATCTCGTCTCGGCCTCGGAGCTCTACTTGAAAGGTTGGACGCCGACCGGCCGTCGCTTCGTCACCATCTCGGGATCGGGCGCAACGGGCGTCATGAGCGCTGACGCGGCGACCATGGCGGGCCTCGAGGTTGTCCAGTTCAAGCCCGAGACGCGCAAACAACTCGATGCGATCCTGCCGACCTTCGCCTCCGCCGCCAATCCGATCGATCTGACCGCGGCGCTGCTGTCGAACAACAAGTTGCTGGGTGAAATCCTGCCCGTCATCGCCAATGCCGATGCAGCCGATCTCTTCAAGGTCGATATGCCCGTGTCGGGGCCGGGCTACGACATGCCGGGCTTTGCGCGTGATCTTGCGAGTTTCAGCAAGGCCACGGGTAAACCCGTCGTCGTCGCCGGTTGGCAGGGCGACATTCCCGCCACGTTCCGCGCCGAAGGCGTGCCGGTGTTCCCGCTCGAAGCCGAAGCGATCGAAGCGCTGGCGCAATTCGTCAATCATCACGAGTTGGTGGCAAAAGCCAAGGCGCGCGCGCATCCCGATTGGCAACCCTATGCCGGCGCACACGCCTCGCGCGAGACCGTGACCCTCAACGAGGCCGAAAGCCTCGATCTGCTGGTCAAAACGGGCCTGTCCGTCGTGCCCTATCGTCTGTGCCGGACGGCGGCCGAAGCTGCGACCGCTTGGCGCAATTTGGGAGGCGCGGTTGCCGTCAAAGGGTGCTCGGCCGATCTACCGCACAAGACCGAATACGGCCTCGTGCGCCTGGGTCTGGACAACGAGGATGCCATTCGCGAGGCGTTTCGTGACATGGAAGCGGCCATCGGCAAAGCCGGCGCACAGTTCGATGGCGTGATCATCGCACGCATGGTCAAGGGCCGCCGCGAGTTGATGATCGGTGCCCATCGCGATGCGTTTTTCGGACCCGTCATCGCGGTAGGTGACGGTGGCAAGTACGTCGAGGCGATGCCCGACGTCGTGCTGCTGCTGCCACCGTTCTCGACGGCCGACGTGGTCGATGCCCTCCGCACCCTGCGCTGCGCCAAAGTTCTGGCCGGCGTGCGCGGCGAGCCCGCTCTCGACCTCGAGGCCGTGGCCCAGGCCGCCGTGCGCGTCGGCGCGCTGATGACCGCCAACCCCGACATCGCAAGCCTCGACATGAACCCGCTCATGTTGCACGAGGCCGGCAAAGGTTACGCCATCGTCGATGCCGTCGTGATGCGCGACAAGAGCTGAGGCGGGCATTTCAGCTTGCGGTCATCGTACTTCAAAACTGATACCGCCGCAGTCCGCCATCGACCGGAATGACCGTGCCAGTGATGTAGCCACCGCGCGACGAGGCCAGCAAGCACACGAGGCCCGCCACATCCTCGGGCTCGCCGTAGCGGCCAACGGGAATTTCGTTCTCCGCCTGCCATTGGCGATATTCCGGCGTGTAATTGCGCCGGATCTGCTCGCTCATGATGCGGCCGGGCGGAATCGAATTGATCGTGATGCCGAACTTTCCGACCTCGCGCGACAGGCCTTTGGCCCAGGCGTGAATGCCCGCCTTCGCGGAGAACGCACCATTGACGCCTTCGGGTTCGGATTTGCTGGTGATGCAGATGATGCGGCCCCATTTGCGCGCAATCATCTGATCGAGCAGCTTGTGCGTGAGCTGGCGGGGGCGCGTGAAGTTCAGCGTCATCGCTTCATTCCACTGCTCTTCGGTCGCATCCTTGCCGAAGTGGCGGCTGCCGCCGGCATTGTTGATGAGGATATCGACGGAGCCGAGGCCATCGAGGGCGGCTTTTGCAGTTCTCTCGGCGGCATCCTCGGCCAGCACGTCCTGCACGATGATGACGGGTTTCGTTCCGCCATTGGCGACGATCTTGGCGGCCACCTCTTCGAGCAGGTTTCCACGACGGGCCGCAATGGCCAAGCGCACGCCTTCGGCACCGAAGGCTTCGGCAATGCCCCGGCCGATCCCCATGCTGGCGCCCGTGACGAGCGCCGTTTTTCCCTTCAAGTCCAAATCCACGTGTGTCTCCGCCCGTTGTGGTGCCGCTGTTGGCGCCACGATATCAGGACATGAACCCGGCCGCCGCAGGTTTCAAACGCCAACCGTTCAAAGGTGTCATCCCGCGATTTATTCTCGGGACCCAGCGCTCCGCTTACTTCGCACCCAGTCGAGGGATGGACCCCGGAAATAAATGCCGGGATGCCACACTCAACCGCGAGACCTGAATTCCCCGGCACACCACCCGTCGTCAAATCAGTTGCGCTTGATTGCGGGCTCATCGACTGTCTGCCCTTGCAGAACTCACCAGCCGGAGAACTCCCATGCGTGTGCCCAAGCTGACTTACGAGGAGTTGTCGCCCGAGCAGAAAGTCGTGTGGGACGAGATCGTCGCAGGCCCGCGCGGCAAGGTGCATGGGCCCTTCTTCGTCTGGCTGCACAGCCCTGAGTTGCTGAGCCGCGGCCAAGCCCTCGGGCTCTACGCGCGATACCAATCGGGGCTACCGCAGCGTCTCTCGGAACTCTGCATTCTCATTACCGCCGCACACTGGAAAGCACCCGGCGAATGGATCGATCACTGCCCGATCGCCACCGGCCTCGGCGTCGATGCAGGCGCGCTGGAAGCCCTACGCACCGGCAAGCCCCGCCCAGTTCACTGCCGCCGATGACATCGCCGTCTACGACCTCGCCCAGGAGTTGCTGACAACGCGGGCCGTATCGGACGCCTCCTACAAGCGGGCCACCGACGCCCTCGGCATGCCGGCCGTGCTCAACGTCATCGCCGTACTCGGGTATTACGGCCTGATCGCCATGACGCTCAAAACCTTCATGGGCCCACCGGAGGGCGTCACCGATCCGTTTGCGGATGTGGGATGAGAGCCGATCGGGGTATCGCGCCCACTTGTTCGGGGCGCCGTGGTGGTGCAATCTCGCGCCAAATCACAGAGCGGTTGCGGACAGGGAAACACCACATGGGCAAGCGCATCGTTGTCGTCGGGGCGGGGGCGGTTGGAGGCTATATCGCTTCGCATCTGACGCATGGAGGACATGACGTCACGATTGTCGATCCGTGGCCCGCGCACATCGAGGCTATCCGCGCCAACGGTTTGGAAGTGACGGGCATGAGCGATGCCGAGCGCATCGTCGTGCCGATGAAAACCCTGCATTTGACCGAGTTACAGAGCCTGGCGTTCGGCAAGCCGGTCGACATCGCCATCATTTCTGTGAAGTCCTACGACACCGTGTGGGCAACGCGGATGATCTCCCAGTATTTGGCGCCCGACGGTTTTGTCGTCTCGGCGCAGAATTGCATCAACGAGGAGGCGATTGCGTCTGTCGTTGGATGGGGAAGCGTCATCGGCTGCATGGTCGGCAACACCTTCGCCGTCGATCTCTACGAGCCGGGTCGCATCCGGCGCACGATGCCCAAGACTGGGCTCGTCGCATCATTGCAGGTCGGCGAGGTGCACGGCCGCATTACGCCCCGACTGACGGATTTGGCTGATATCATGGGCTCGGTCGACACGTGCAGCACGACCTCCAACCTGTGGGGCGTTCGCTGGTCGAAGCTCGTCGTCAACGGCATGCGCAATGGCGTATCGGCGGCAACGGCATTGGGTGGCAACGAGCGCGATGGGCATCCCACCATCCGCAAAGTGGTGATGCGGCTGGCGGGTGAAGCGGTCAAAGTCGGCCAAGCCATGGGCCTCGTCCTCGACAAGATCGCAGGCCTCGAGCCGGCGGTCTATGCGGGCGCGATGGACGGCGATGCAGAGGCCTATGCCAAGCTCGAAGCCCACGTGATCGCCGGCACCAGCGGCACGGCGCGCTCCAACTTGCAGCGACCCTCGATGGCGCAGGACATGCAGAAGGGGCGCCGCACCGAAATCGACTACATGAACGGCTTCATCGGTGCGAAGGGCCGACAAGTCGGCGCCCCGGCACCGACACACGACGCATTGACAGCGGTGGTCAAGCAGGTGGAACGCGGCGAAATGCCGGCACGGCCCGAAAATCTGTTTCACCTGCTGCCGAACAGGTGACGTTGCGTCGTCAAAACTTGTCGGGAACCGAACTGTCGACAGTGATGGGGGCGGCGCGGGCCACGGCATCAGCGACGGCCGGTACAATTCCTTCTGCTGTCTCGACGACGGTGAACCGAACCTCCAGGCCCTGGCGAATGAAAGCCTCGACGCGCATGTGCTCGAGCAGCACTTTCAAGGGATCCCAAAAGCCCTCGATGTTGGCGAGAATAATTGGCTTCTCGTGACGCCCGAGCTGCGACCAGGTCAATTGCTCGATCAACTCCTCGAGCGTGCCGATGCCGCCCGGAAGCGCCACGAAGGCGTCTGATCGTTCAAACATCAGGCGTTTGCGTTCGTGCATGTCTTCGGTGACGATCAACTCGTTGACTTCCGTCAGCATGCGCTCGCGCTTGGAGAGGAAACCCGGAATGATGCCCGTCACGTAGCCACCGTGTGCCAGCACCGAGCGGGCAACTTCACCCATGAGTCCCAAGCTGCCACCGCCGTAAACCAGACCAATTCCGGCCTCGGCCATCGTGCGCCCCAGATGCTGCGCAGCCGCCGCATAGGCGGGACTTTTGCCCGTCCCCGATCCACAGAAGACGCAGATGTTGCGCAAGCCCGGCACGGTCGACACCGGGAGGTGGCGTTTTTTCTTTGTGGAGGCCGCCGCCTTACGTTTGCTCGGCGTCCCATCCGGAAACGCCACTCGTTCTTGTTTCGTCCGCATTACCATTGGCCCATCCCTACCGGACGTCTCCTACTGCAGCCTACAGGCCGCGCTTGGGCCGAAATGGGGCGCCTGCGCGACTGGTGTGCGAGCGGCCTCCTGGTTTGTCGACCTCAACATGGTGCGCCGGTCTCGCTTTCACAGGCCGCACTGCGATCTTGTCCTCCATGGGTTAAGCCCGAGTATCGAGAACACGTGTTGCTTTTCATTGACCCCGACACGCCGCTCAACAGATCAAACGCCAATCACCAACGAACGGTTGCTTCGTTCCGGTTGCAAACGTGCGACACTTCACGGGAGCGCGTCGAGTTTGCCTGCCGAGCAATCGGAGCACGCGCCGTGCAACTTCGTCTGCTCGACAAGAGCCGTGCTCGGGTCTAGGACGCACTCATGCAGAGGATGACCGATAATGCCCCCGCGGCCTTGCCGAGCGGGCCTGCGAGCAGTCGCTGGCATTGGCTGAGCCCCAAGGAAGGCCAACTGCGCGCCCTGCGCGCGCTGCTGCCCTATATCTGGCCGCACGACCGACCGGATTTGAAGCGCACCGTCGTCATATCGCTCGTTCTCATGCTGGCGGCGAAGCTCGTCACCGTCACCATGCCCTATACGTACAAATGGGCGACGGATGCGCTGGTCGCTGCCTCGGGCGGCACACTCCCCGACGCGGCCACACTCGGGTGGCTGATTGGGGCACCTCTGGCCGCAACGCTGCTGTATGGCGCGGCGCGGATTGCCATGGTGCTGCTGACGCAGACCCGCGAAGGCCTGTTCGCCAAAGTCGCCATGCACGCCGTGCGCAAACTCGCCCTGGCGACGTTCGAGCACATGCACCTGCTGTCGCTGCGGTTTCATCTCGAGCGCAAGACGGGCGGACTGACGCGCGTGCTGGAGCGCGGGCGCACGGGCATCGAAAACATCACGCGCATGACGCTGATGACGTTGATCCCCACCATCATTGAATTTGCGCTCGTGCTCGTGGTGCTCGGCATCGAGTTCGACTGGCGTTACGTGACTCTCGTGCTGGTGATGATCGTCACCTACCTGTCGTTCACGGTCCAAGCGACGGAATGGCGCGTGCAGATCCGCCGCACGATGAACGACAGTGATACCGATGCCAACACCAAGGCTGTCGACAGCCTGCTCAACTATGAAACCGTCAAGTATTTCGGCGCCGAAGTGCGCGAGGCGCAGCGGTACGATTCCTCGATGCAACGCTACGAAGTGGCGTCGGTGAAAACCTATACGTCACTCGCCGTGCTCAATACCGGACAAGCCATCATCTTCACGATTGCGCTGACGCTGTGCATGGCGATGTCGGCGCTTGCCGTCACGCGCGGGCAGGCGAGCGTCGGCCAGTTCATCATGGTCAATGCGCTGATGTTGCAGCTTTTCATCCCGCTGAACTTCATGGGCATGGTCTACCGCGAGATCAAACAGGGCATCACCGATATCGAACGGATGATGGACATTCTCGAGCAGGCGCCCGAGGTGCCCGACAAACCCGGCGCACCCGATCTCGTCGTGCGTGGCGGCACCGTTCGTTTCGACAACGTGCGGTTCCACTATGACGTGGCACGGCCCATTCTCGAGAGCTTCTCGTTCGAGGTGCCGGCTGGCAAGATGGTGGCGATCGTCGGTCCCTCGGGCGCTGGAAAATCGACGATCAGCCGCATTTTGCTGCGCTTTTACGAGGTATCCGGCGGTGCGGTGACGATCGATGGCCAGGACATTCGCGACGTGTCACAAGCGTCCCTGCGCGCCGCGATCGGCGTCGTGCCGCAAGATACGGTGCTGTTCAACGACACCATTCTCTACAACATCCGCTATGGCCGCCCCGACGCCAGCGACGCCGATGTGGAAGCCGCCGCCAAGCTCGCCCAGATCGACGCCTTCATTCGCATGCTGCCCGAGGGCTATCAGACCATGGTCGGCGAGCGCGGTTTGAAGCTGTCGGGCGGCGAGAAGCAGCGCGTCGCAATTGCGCGCACGATCCTCAAGGGCCCGCCCATTCTGATGCTCGACGAGGCAACGAGTGCGCTCGACAGCCATACGGAAAAAGAGATTCAAGACGCGCTGGATCGCGTCGCAAAAGACCGCACCACGCTCGTCATCGCGCATCGCCTGTCGACGATCGTGTCGGCCGACACCATCATCGTCCTCGACAAGGGTCGCCTCGTCGAACAGGGCACGCACGGCGAGCTGATGGAGAAGGACGGCCTCTACGCCTCGCTGTGGAATCGTCAGCGCCAAGCCGAAGCCGCCCGCGAAAGCCTCGCGCGTGCGCTCGAAGAGGAAAAGCGCCTCGAAGGCGAACGCATTCGTGCGGGACGGATCGCGACGGAGGGGTGATCGACCACAGTTCTCCGCTTACTCTGCGCCTGCTTTGTTTCCCGGCTCGCGTGAGTGGTTGCCTGATGACACCGCGAGGTGACGGAGTTCCCCTCTCCACACGTGATCCCGGGTCTGCGCCCGCGCTGCCGCGCGCGCTTCGCCCGGGAAGCAGAAAGGGGGCTGCGCTACGCCGGCAGAACGGAGGTTGTGCGAGCCGAGAAACGCAGGGTGCAAGTGCCCCTTGGCGGAGTGCGCCGGGTCACGCATTCCATCGGCGTCGTCGAGATCGTGGCCACGAGTTTTTCCAATCGAATTATTTTCGCTATTCTATTGACATTTTCCGACAATGGGCCAAACTCTCTTTTACTCGATGAAAGGGAGGTCTAGAAAAATGCTGCCACCTGGTAGTTTCTGGCTGTCCTGCACGCTCGCGAAGCGGGCATCGACGTAGGACGGCCCATCCCGACAATCTGAAAAAAGAACGGTTCGACCGAATGTCGGTATTCGGAGCCAGAGGTGGCTGGATTGGCGCGTGCATCCCGAACGAGCGGTGCCGGCACTTCTCCCCTCAACCCGAATGTCGACACGACAGCCAACCGTATCACCTGACCACTCAGGACGCGCCTATTGCGGCAGATCACATGCGGCCGGGCTTGCCTGTCTAAAGGCACAAAACCCGTTATCCGCTGCTCCGCACGAGACAGAGCGCGATGAACGAGTGAGAGCCCGGCGGAGCGCTGCTCCTGCCGGGCTTGCTCGTGAGTGGCGTCCCGCGCTCACGCGTGGCGGCTTGCGTGCGCTCGGTATTCGGCTCACGCGCCGGACGGGCTTCTGGCGGACGCAAACAGCGCCGTGCGTTCGATCGCCCCCAGTTCTTCGCTCGCGACCCGAAATGCGGGATCTGTGCGTCCGAACGCACCCACCAATTTCTCCAGTCCGGAGTTTTTGTGTTTCCCGCTGAGTTTCTCGAGATAAATCGCTGAAACCGCCGGCTGGAAAAAATCGTCCCGATCGCGTTGCGTGAGAATGGCGCCGCGCAGTTTGTCGTCGCCTCGGCGAAACCGAGTCAGCGTGACGAGCCGCAGCGCCCCTTGGAACGTGGTGAGGAAATGCAGCATGCCCGTGTGCGGGCTGATGTAGACGCCGCCCGCATGGGTCGATACCACCGGCCGGCCGTTGGCGCCGCGAAAGCGTTGCAGCTCGAAGAACCGCAGTCGGCTCTGCTCCTCGTCCCAGTCGATTTCGTAGACGGACCGGTAGAGGTCTTCACTGTCGGCGAACACACGCCGGATGGCGATGTAGGTGCCGATGTACCCCTCGTAGGCCGACAGCAGATAGCCGCCGTAGTCTTCCCCGGCACGCCCTGCGCTCTGCGGCGCGGCGGGTTCGCGCTCCGGCGGTGCCTCGATCAGATCCTCGAGATCGATGCCGAGCACCCGCGCAATTTTCGCGATTGTCGCGTCGCGTACAGCTTGCCCAGCGAGCAGATTTCCGAGCGTGCGCTCCTTGCACGCCGCGCGTTCCGCCAGCGCCTCGCGGGTGAGCCCGACCTTGGCCATTTCCAGACGCACGCGCCGCACGAATGCCGCCCTCTGCGCCTCGCTCATCAACGACGCCATCTGCCCTCGATCGCACGAACGTCCACGCACCGAACCTAAACGCTCCGGACGACGCTGCCTACTGTGCGGGTGCAAAGCTGAACCTGCACGATCGACGGCTAATTCTACGCACAGGACATCGATCATGAATTGTCTTCCCGGTGCTGGCCACCGGGATCCATCTTCCGGCTGGGTGCGGAGTGTGCGGCACGCTGGATCCCGGCAAGAGATGCCGTGATGACAGGGGAGGACGGTCAGGGCCGAGCGTTTTACAACAACCCCAACTCCGCCAATTCCCGTCGCAACTTCTGCGGCATCTCGGCGATCTCGTCGCCTTTGCCTGAGGTGAGGTCGGCGGGGACATCGTCGGGGGAGAGATAGCGCCAGCCTTGAAACGGGCGGCGCGGCACGGGGCGGACCATCACGAGTGTCTTGTCGAGGATCAGCAGTGTACACGGTGTGCCGTCGGGCTTCTGACCCGTGCGCAAGTCGAGCAGTTTCTGGCGCGCCTGAATGATGCCCTTGATCACCCAATACATCGAGCCGCCGGAGAGGAGACCCTCGCGGCGCTTGGGCATCTGGAATGTGCGGTGAAACAGCTCCGGCTTTTCGCCGTCCGCCTGCATCTGGCGCAGGCGCGAGGCCTGCCAGTCGGCGAGATCATCGATGCTGTCGCAACCGACCGCCAATTTGACGAGATGAAGGGTCATGCTGCGATTGTAGCGCCGAACGGTCACGCGGCGAAGAGGAACGGGTCGGGAACTCTGGGGACAGCTACCCGCGCCTTGGGGACGTAAGTCCTGCCCGGATTCGGAACCCCTGCCCGAATGTGCTAAGATGCTCGGCATCGATCCCCATTGCCTCGAGGACCACCACCCCATGCCCATGGATGCCAAAGAGATCGAGACCCTGATCAAGGCCAAGCTTCCCGACGCAACGGTCGAAATCAAGGATTTGGCGGGCGATGGCGATCATTACGCCGCGCACGTCGTTTCAGCCTCGTTCAAGGGCAAAACCCGCGTCGCCCAACACAAGATGGTCTACGACGCCCTCGAAGGCCGCATGGGCGGCGTCCTGCACGCCCTCGCACTGACCACGTTGGTGCCGAAGGAGTGAGGACTCTGCCCTGATGCCATGAGTTGCGGGCCCACATGGCCTTCGCAATTCACCCCGGTACGGCTGATCTTGCCCCCCGTTCCCCGGCTCAGATGACTGTTCGGCCAGGACCTGAGGCTCGACGTTGGGCTCGGGTGAAAGACGCCTGCTACGACATCGGCGGCGAATTCGGCCATTTGTGTGGGGGTCGCCGTGTTTCAGCCGGGGAATAAGGTTCCCAACTGCCGATTGACTTCCGCGTCGACCAACCGCACATGTTGTCTTGTCCCAGGCGGCTTTGGCCCGCCTCGAATCCGATGAAAGGACCCACCATGGACCATCAGGCCGCCCACGATCGCATCCGCAAGCTTGTCGCCGCCAACGATGTGGTGCTCTTCATGAAGGGCAAAAAGAGCATGGCGCAGTGCGGTTTCTCGCATCAGGTCGATGGCATCCTGCAGCACCTGGGCGTCGACTACACGGACGTCAACGTGCTGGAAAACATGGAAATTCGCGACGGCATCAAGTCCTTCAGCAACTGGCCGACGATTCCGCAGCTCTACATCAAGGGTGAGTTCATCGGCGGCTGCGACATCGTCAAGGAGATGTTCCAGGCCGGCGAGCTGCAGGAACTGCTCACCGAAAAGGGCGTGACCAACAACCAGCGCAGCCTGACGGCCTGAGGCCCAATCGATCGCTCGACAGTGTCCCCGTCGAGACTAGAAAAAGTCGGACGGGGGCTCGACCGCGTATTCGACGGTTGCGAACGCATCGGTGCCGGGCATGCTGTCGTAGACATTGAACAGGTCGTCACCCAACCCTTCGACGGCCGAGGCCACCACCACGGCCAGCGCCAGACCGGCGGCGCTCTCGGCACGGCGGCGCCCCACCGACGCGCTGAGGCGTCGAGCTGGTGACGCGTGGCCAAGTTTAATCGACGACGCCATTGCCTTCATCCAAACACTGCGACTCCAAGCCGAACGGAGCATGGCGTGATTCGTTCCGGTAAGAGATTGAATAATTATGTAAACGGGTCTTTTGGCTCCCGGCGACACCGACCAACCAGAAGCTGAAATCATTAAAAATGTGTAAACTGTCGTGGAGCTGGACGCGAAACATCCACCGGCAACACGAGTGCACCGCAACATGACTGATTCCCCGTCGCGAACCGGTGATACCCGTCTGGCCATCGATCCGGGCGCGCTGGCGGGGGACGCGCACCTCGTCTTCATCGGGCGGGTGCACTCGGTGTGGGACCAGACCCAGAGCGTGCCGAAGAATCCGACGGCTGCCCGGCAAACCGGTACGCCCGCCACGCTCACCATCGACGCGCCCTATCGTGCGGGCTTGGCCGGCCTCGCGGGCACCTCGCACATCATCGTCGTGGCCTGGCTGCATCGGGCGGCACGCGATATCATTCAGCTGCACCCCGCCCACGTCAGCGCCCCGCGCGGCGTCTTTGCGCTGCGCTCACCCGTGCGTCCCAATCCGATCGGCATTTCCGTGGCGCGTGTGATCGCGCTCGACGCCGACGCGGGTCGGATCACGGTCGACGCGATCGACTTCCTCGACGGCACGCCGCTCATCGACATCAAGCCCTATCGCCCCGGCATCGACAGCGTGCCCGATGCCGTCGTAGGCTGAGACCTCGTCGCGTCACGTTGCGCGAGTCCGCTTTGGAGGCCACCATGCCCGACCTGGAAATCATCGGCGTTCCGTTCTCGAACTATGTGCGCTCTGTCCGCCTCCTGTGCGAGGAAAAGGGCGTCGCCTATACGCTGACCCCCTCGCGTCCGCACACGCCGGAGGTCAACGCCATCCACCCGGCGGGCCAAATCCCGGCCCTGCGCCACGGCGACGTCGCGCTTTTCGAATCCAAGGCGCTCGCCACTTACATCGACAAGGCCTTTCCCGGCCCGAAATTCATTCCCGAAGATGCCGTGGGCGCTGCCAAGGTCGAGCAGTGGGTGTCCTACGGCAACGCCAAGGTCGACAAGTGGATCATGCGCGAATTCGTGGTGCCGCAGGCCTTCGCCGACAAGGAGAAGGGCCCGGACATGGCGCGCGTCAACGCCGCCATCCCCGAGATCGAAAAGTGCTGCAAAGTGATCGACGAGACGGTCGCCAAGAGCGGCTATCTCGCGGGTTCGGCGCTCACCTATGCCGACATGCACGTCCTGCCGATGCTCGTGACGATGCAAGCGTTCCCCGCCGGCAAGGAGATCGCACCCAAATATCCCAACCTGATGGCCTACGTCGCCAAGCTGACGGCGCGGCCTTCGTTCGAAAAAACCGCGCCACCGCCACGCCGCTGACGCTCGACCATTCCACTGCGGGGACACGCCAGTGCCGACACACGACGTTGCGACGTATGACTACATCGTCATTGGCGCGGGCTCTGCCGGCGCGGCCGTGGCCCATCGATTGTCCGCTGATCCGCGCCATCGCGTTCTGCTGCTGGAAGCCGGCGCTGCGTCCCATCCCTGGTCGCGCATTCCCATCGGCTACGCCAAACTGCTCTACAACCCTTCCGGCAACTGGCTCTATGCGTCGGAGCCCGAAGCCGCCACCAACGGCCGCAAATTGCACGTGCCGCGCGGCAAGTTGCTGGGCGGCTCGAGCGCCATCAACGGCAACGCTTTCGTGCGCGGGCAAGCCCAGGACTTCGACACCTGGGCGCAGCTCGGCAATCGCGGCTGGAGCCACCGCGACGTGCTGCCCTTCTTCAAGCGCATGGAGAGCTACGACGAGGGCGACGATGCCCTGCGCGGGCGCGAGGGTCCCATCCGCGTCACCAATCCGCCGCCGAAGGATCCGATTTTTGCGGCGTTGATCGCAGCCGCCGCCGAAGTCGGCATCCCCCACAACCCCGATTACAACGGCGCCAATCAAGACGGCATCGCCATGAGTCAGGCGACGATCGCCAACGGTCGCCGCCAGAGCACGGCGCACTGCTATCTCGATCCCATCCGCAAGCGCCCCAATCTGCGCATCGAGACGCACGCCCTGGCGCGGGCCCTGATCATCGACGGCAAACGCTGCACCGGCATTCGCTACACCTGCGAAGGCGAGGTGCGCGAAGCCCGCTGCGGGCGCGAGATCGTCGTCAGTGGCGGCTCGATCAACTCGCCGCAATTGCTGGAGCTGTCGGGCATCGGCCAGCCTGATCGTTTGCGCGCACTCGGCATCGACGTGCGGCACGCCCTGCCCGGCGTCGGCGAAAACCTGCGCGATCATTATGCGCCGCGCACGCGATGGGCCGTCGGCACACGCGGCCTCACCTTCAATGATCGCGGACGTGGCTTGGGCCTTGTCACTCAGGCGCTGCAGTATGCCTTCACCGGCAAGGGTATGCTGGGCGCGGTGGCCGCCCCGATCCGCGCCTTCGTGCGCTCGCGCGAAGGTCTGGACGCGCCCGATCTCCTGCTCGGCTGGGTGCCCATGTTGACGGAACCGGGCCGCAAAAGCCCCAAAATTTCGCGCCAATCCGGCCTGACGTGTTACGCGCACGTCATGCGACCGGAGAGCAAGGGCCACATCCACATCACCTCCGCTGATCCGCGCGAGCAGCCCGCGATCACCTTCAACTTTCTGTCGGCGCCGATCGATGCTGAACTGACGGTCCGCGCCATTCGCATCGCCCGCTCGGTCATGACGGCGTCGGCGCTGGCGCCGTTGCAGGTGTCGGAAATCGCACCGGGCGCCGCGTTGACCACGGACGATGAAATTCTCGACTGGGTGCGCCGCGTGGGCGAAACGACGTACCACCCCGTCGGCACCTGCAAGATGGGCTCGGACCCCATGGCCGTCGTCGACGATCAACTGCGCGTGCGCGGCATCACCGGCCTGCGCGTCGCCGACGCCTCGATCATGCCGACGCTGACGTCGGGAAATACCAACGCACCCGCCATCATGATCGGCGAAAAAGCCGCCGACATGGTGCTGGCCAGCGCGGCGTGATGAGACGACGGCCGATGATGAGAATGGATTGCTCGTGTTGACCCTCAAAACGCGTGCCGGTGCGTTTCTGCGCCATGAAGCTGCCGGCGGCGTTGTCCTGCTGGTGGCCGCCATCGTGGCGCTGCTGTTGAGCAATTCTCCACTCGCCTGGATGTATGATGCTCTGCTGGATACGCCCGTCGCCATACGCATGGGCACCTTGGGCATCGACAAGCCACTGCTGCTGTGGATCAACGACGGCCTGATGGCCATTTTCTTTTTTCTCATCGGTCTCGAAGTGAAACGCGAAGTGCTGGCTGGCGACCTGTCGTCGGTACAGCGCGCACTGCTGCCGGTCATCGCCGCCGTGGGCGGCATGGCCGTGCCCGCGCTCGTCTACATGCTGATCAATGCCGGCAATCCGGCCGGGCTCAGAGGCTGGGCCATTCCAGCAGCGACCGACATTGCCTTCGCCGTCGGTGTGCTGGCCCTGTTGGGATCGCGCGCTCCCGCGTCGCTGAAAATTTTCCTGCTCGCCCTGGCCATCATCGATGACCTGCTCGCCATCGTCATCATCGCGGTGTTCTACGCGCATGATCTGGCGCTGACCGCTCTGGCCTTGGCATCGGTCGGCGCTGCCCTTCTGGTCGCGCTCAATCGTGCAGGTGTCAGAACCTTCGCGCCGTACGTGATCGTCGGCACGTTCATGTGGGCTTGCGTGCTCAAATCCGGCGTGCACGCGACCTTGGCAGGCGTCGCGCTGGCCTTGGCTATTCCCATCACGAGCGACGACGACAGCCCCTCGATGCTGGAGCAGGCGGAGCACGCGCTCGAGCCGTGGGTGCATTTCGGCGTCGCGCCGATCTTCGCTTTCGCCAATGCCGGTGTGTCGCTTGCCGGCGTCACCTTCGCCTCCCTGCTGGCCCCCATTCCGCTGGGGATCGCCGCCGGGCTGTTCGTCGGCAAGCAACTGGGAATTTTCGCCAGCACGTGGCTGGCCGTAAAACTGGGCCTGGGAGTGATGCCAACGGGCGCGACGTGGCGTCAAATCTACGGTGTGTCGCTGCTGGGCGGCATCGGCTTCACGATGAGCCTATTCATCGGCACCCTGGCGTTTCCCGATCCGGCCTCTGCGGCTGCCATTCGCATCGGCGTCCTCGTCGGCTCGCTGGCATCGGCACTTCTGGGATATGCGGTGTTGTCTTGGTCGCCCGCCGACGCGGACGCTGAAAATACACCATCGACGCCCGCACGACCGTGAAATTACCCAACGCGGACGACCTTGCCGCGGCGCGTTTTCTGATTCATTGTTTTGCGTGACGCCTGATCGAGCGCGACCGGTCTGCCGACGCCGACACGAGGGAACACCGATGACACCAGAACAGGTTCTGTCCCACACACCCAAAATTCTCACCCAGAAACAGCGCGAGGATTATTTTCGCGACGGCTACATTCTGCTCCCCGGATTTCTGCCCGACACCCTGGTCGAGACGCTGCGCGCCGTCACCGACGAGATGGTGGAGCGCGCGCGCAGTGTCACCAAATCCGACGCGGTGTGGGATCTCGAGAAAAATCATACTCCGCAAAACCCCCGGCTGCGTCGCTTGACGAGCCCCAACGATCACCATCCCGCCTTTTGGGAGTACGCCTCGAATTCCATTCTGACCGATGCGATCGAAGACCTCGTGGGGCCGGACGTGAAATTCTATCATTCCAAACTCAACTTCAAATGGTCGAAGGGCGGCGAGGAGGTGAAATGGCATCAAGACATTCCCGCCTGGCCTCATACCAATTACTCACCGCTGACGGCGGGCACTTACGTCTATCCCTGCGGTATCGAGCAAGGACCCCTGGGTGTCGTTCCCGGCAGCCACGAGGGCCCGATCTACGAGGAGTACGACGACACCGGCAAATGGACCGGCTGCTTGCGCCCGGAGGATGCGGCCAAAGTCGACACCTCCAGAACCGTTTATCTCGACGGCCCTGCCGGCTCGGTGACGCTGCACAACTGCCGGATGCTGCACTATTCGGCCGCCAATCATTCCGACATCGCGCGGCCGCTGCTGCTCAACGTCTACTCGTCCGCCGACGCGTTTCCCTATGTGCCCTCGCCCATCCGCTCGCCCTACGAGGGCCGCATCATTCGTGGCAAACCCGCCCGCTGGAGCCACGTCGATCCGCGCCCCTGCCCCATTCCACCGGACTGGTCGGGCGGATATTCCTCGATCTTCGCCGTCCAGCAGGGCGAGGATCGCACCAGCGCGCGACCGACCGGCATGATGTGAGCGGGCGGCGGCCCGCCGGTTTGGGACATCGCGGTGTCGTGTCCCAGGCTCCGACATGTGTGCCGGGATCGATGGGCATTCGATACGACCGCAAACTCTCGGCGATATCGGGTTGGGCTGCTGCGTTTTAACGAATTGGAAAGGTCACGGTTTCTTCAACATGTTCCTTTAGGAGGGTGGGTTACGTTTCGAGAGTCGTCGCGGGGATATGCCCAACCGGTGAGCGGCGCACGCAAATCTCGACTCGAGCATTTCGGGCGTCGCGGTTTTCGAGTCGAGATCATCCAAGGTCAAGTCGCGTGAGTTCGACCAACGACAGGACATCCGAAGACCAATTCGTTCGGCCGACCGTGGAGGCGATCGGCGCGAACGACGGTTTCAATGCGGCTGCGCCCATTCCCTTGCCTCACCGCTGGCGCACCGCACAGCGGCGACCCTCCCGCCTGCTGCCTCCGGCCGCCAGCCGATACCCCTTCAGCGCGGACGAGCCCCCGTCATTTCATTGGATCGACCGCATTTGGGTTCCGACCGCCCTGGCCAGCCTCATCGCGATCGCCGCGATCGGCTCGAGCCTGCACACGGACTGGACGGCCAAGCAGCACATCGACCGCAACCTTGCCGCAGCGGCTTCGCCAACGCGGTCCGCCGCAGGGAGCGCGCCGACATCACCGGCACCACCTCCTGATGCGCAAGACCGCGCCGCTGTCGCGAACCTGCCGATCCAATCCGACAGCGTCCGCTTCGCCGCAACCCCCTCACCCCGCACATCTGCGCCGGAAGACATCCGCCGCCCCATGGCTGCCCTGCCGGAACCCGCGCCGGTGCCCGCCTCCGCCACCGCTCCTTCCGTGCCCCTTCCCGTGGCTGGTCCGCCGCCGGTCGCCGAAATCATCACGCCACCCTCGGTCCGCCAGGCGTCCGCTGCGATGCTGGCGCCACCGTCCGTGACGGACCAACCACCGCCACCGCTCGTCGAACCCACCCCGCAAGCGGGCGCGACCTCGGTGACCGTCCCTCGCATCCCGCACGCGACGATAGCCTTGCCCTTCGCCAGCGCCGTGGCAGTATCTGTGCGGGCGCCGCCGCCACCTGCGGTCCAGAGTGTCGCGCGGAGTTCGCCCAAGGTCTCGCGGATCGCCGCGCGTTCGTCTGCAAAGCGCGCCGTGCGCTGGACAGACCCCGACGCGCCACCGCGCACGTGGCATGGTGCCTTGCACCGCCAATTGATGCGCACGGCCCCCTGAGCGGCGCCGCCGTCACACTGTGCGTTCGACAGTCACGCCCCGGCAGTCCATCTCATACTCGAGCTGCACGACAGGCGGCCGCGCGAAATGCCACGACACGCCCGACCGCGCCGCGCCTCGGCGCACGATCTCCGATCCCAGAAACGGATGAATTTCGTGGACGGTATAAATCTGCGTCGCCGTCGTCGTCGCCCAGCTCTGTCCCAGCAATCCCAACCGCCGCTCCATTTCACCCAGCACCGAACGTGCTTTGTCGGCCATGGCGTCGGGTGAGGTCTCCCCGCGCCGCACGATGAAATCACCATAGGCGCCCTTGCCCTCCGGCGCCTCGCCACTGCCCGACACGACGAAGCTCGGCGTTGTCTCCTGCGAGGGCACGGTGAACGAAAACGCCGCAAACATCGGCTCTGTCGGTGCATCGATTTCCGGGCACACGTTCGAGCGCGCCACCGGATTGATGCGGGTCGCGGGGTCATAAATGCGCCAGCGCGCCAGCGTCTCGCAGTAGTGCTGATTGAACGCGATGAAGCCGGCCTCCGAAAACTGCGCGGGCGAGCGCAATTCGCAGGCGCAGAACGCCGTCATCGGCTGGCCGGCTGCACGCAGGATCGCCTCGACGCGGCGGAATCCCACTGCCAGCGGCAACCACTCGCGGAACCCGACCCGCTCGATGGCGTACCCGGGCTCGGCAGCGACCCCGCCCGAGTATTGAAACACCGCCGGCAGAAAGCAGTAATTGCCGGCAGCAAAGACTGAGACGTCGGGCATCGGGCCTCTCCTGCGTCGCGTGGTTGGCTTCCCCACAGTTGATACCCGATCGACGCTGCCGCCAAGCCGGTTCATGTTCTAAGCTGTCGTCGGCGGGCGAGCCTGCTACGATGCGCGTTCATGCCCAATGCATGATCCACCACGGCTCCCGAGCAGAAAGCCCCGCTATGTCCGAACGCACTGATGACATCCTGGTCGACGTCGACGCCAACGGCGTCGCCACCGTGACCATCGACCGGCCCGCCAAACGCAATGCGCTGTCGCTGGCGATGTGGAAGCGCATGGGCGTCCTCTTCTCGGAACTCGGCCGCCGCGCCGACGTGCGCGCCATCGTGCTGACCGGCAACGGCGGCCACTTCTGCGCCGGCGCAGACATTTCCGAATTCGCCAAGGTGCGCCACACTGTCGAAGCCGGCCACATCTACGAGGCCGCCGTCGACAGCGCGCTGAAAGGCATCATGGACTGCCCCAAGCCCACTATTGCCGCCGTCACCGGCTTCGGTCTGGGCGGTGGTTGCGGCGTCGCGTTGGCGTGCGATATGCGCACCGGCGATGCGACGACGCGCATGGGCATTCCGGCCGCGCGTCTCAGCAACGTCTACGGCCTCATCGAGTCCGAACTGCTGCGCCGCCAAGTGGGTCTCGCCAACGCCAAGCTCGTGCTCTACTCGGGCCGCCAATTCGCCATCGACGACTGCCGCGCCATGCGTCTCGTCGATACGGTCGGCCCAGGCACGGCCCTCGAGACGGCGCGCGCCCTCGCCCTCGAACTCGCCCAGAACGCGCCGATTTCCCTCGAAGGCGCCAAGATCGTGCTGGAGGCGCTGGAAGCCAAGGACACCGAGAGGCGCAAGGCAGAAATCGCCGCCGTCATGGCCAAAGCCCTCTCCAGCGACGACTACCGCGAAGCCGCCCGCTCCTTCGTCGAGAAGCGCAAACCTGTGTTTCGCGGACGCTGACGCGGTCTCGATCCTGTACACTTTGGCCAAGTGTCGTAGGCCCCCGCCTTCGCGGGGGTGACGTGGAGTTTGGGTTGGGCGTCTGGACTTCGCCAAAGTACAAGCTGCATTGGTGCACCCGAACGACCATCGAGCAATCGTGCAGGTCCCCCACCCCTCGCCGTCATGCCCACCCTCGCCCTTCCCGTCATGCCCGAGAAGGCGGGCACCCACGACGCGCCGAAGAACACTCTACCACGCAGCCCCACTCACCACTCACCACTCACCACTCACCACTCACCAACCCCACGGAGACACCCACATGCCCACGACGCTCGCCATGTACGACAAAGGCCTCGAACACATCGGCAAGCGTTTGGATGCGCTGAACCTGCCCGACGTGACCGTGCACACGTTCAGCAAGGACGGCCTGTTCCGCATCGGCGGTAAAACGGTGGCGCCCGCCGAGGTCGAGCTCGATTATCTCTGGCTCAACTCGTCCATCAACAACGACGGCTTCCAGGAGGGCGCTTTCAAAATCGCGCAGGCCTGCAAACGCGTCGCCGTCCTACAGACCTTCAATGCCGGCCTCGATCATCCCTTCTACAAAGCCATGTCGCAGAAGGGCACGCGCATCTGCAACAGCAGCGCGCAAGCGGTGTGTATCTCCGAATACATCTTCGCGCAGGTGTTCGCGCTGATGCACCCGATCGACAAGCAGCGCGCCCTGCAAGCCAGCCGCACGTGGGAAGTCACCCGCTACCCGGAAATTTCGCAATCCACGTGGCTGACCGTGGGCTTCGGGCCCATCGGTCAAGAGCTGACCAAACGCCTCAAAGCCTTCGGCGCCAAAGTCATCGCCATTCGCCGCACGCGCGACACCCAAGGTTTGGCCGACGTCGCGGGCACCCTCGCGGACCTGCCCACGCTCCTACCCGAGGCCGACGTGATCGTCTTCGCGTGCCCGCTCAACGCCGAAACCGCCGATCTCGCCGACAGCCGCTTTTTTTCCGCCACCAAGAAAGGTGCCATCGTCGTCAACATCGCTCGCGGCGGCGTCATCGACGATCAAGCGCTGCTCGCCGCCCTCGACGAGGGCCGGCTTTCGGCCGCCGTGCTCGATGTGTTTCGCCAAGAACCGCTGCCCAAGGATGACCCCTTTTGGTCGCATCCCAAGGTGCGCCTGACCTCCCACACCGCCTTCGCCGGCAGCGGCGTGCGCGACCGCTGGGACGCCCTTTTTCTCGACAACATCACCCGCTTCGTGAAGGGCCAGTCCCTCGTCAACGAAGTCGATCCCGCGAGCCTGGGATGAGAGCGGATCGGCGCACGGCCTCGAGGTGCGCGCCCGCCCGCGCACGGGTCGTGCGCCGCCCGCGCCTCGCGCGCGTCGGTTGGAAATAATCGAGGGGCACGGGGCGGTAGGGCCGCGGGTCCGAGGTTTTGGTTTGTGCGGTTCCCTCACCGCCCCGTGAAGCTGCTGTCTTTCTCCACCCACCTTACTGTCGGATGGCAGCCAGAGGAGGTCGTCCGTCGACGAACGTCCAAGGCGGCAGGCACCGGGCACTCGGGTGCTTACGCACCGTAACCGGGAGGCAGCCCCCGCATCGCACATCAAGACGCCTCTAGATGCGCCCCTCGGTGATGCGAGTGGACATAGGATAAGTCCAGCGCCGTACGCGGGGATAAGTTTTTTTTTGCCCCACGCCGGTCGACTGGAATAATTCGAAACACCACGTCTGCGCGTGCCATCGAGAGCAATTCAATTCTTCGGTTTCCCGCAAGGTCGCGCGCGAGCGCGCAGACATCCGGGATCTTTCCCGGCGCCGATTTCATTTCCACCTCACCGCGTCTCGCTCAATAACGAGCGTCACCGTTGCGCAAGATAGTCGCCGGAAAAGACCCCGGCTCTGCGCAGCGCTGCTGCGCTGCTTGGGCCGGGGAACCGGAACTTTGCTGGCAATCGGCAAGAACTGAAACGCCCTGGCGTGCCATTGCGCATCGATGGTTTTCGCACTTGCCGCTGCCCCTCACCCATGGAACAACGGTCGCCAACACGACCCAGCACCACGAAACGAGGAGACCGCCCATGGACGTCGGCATGATGATGGTATTCGCCAGCTACGGCTGGGAGACCTGTTCGGATCAACGCGTCTGGGACGAAGAAATCCGGCTCGCCCGCGTCGCCGCCGACTCCGGCTTCGACGTGCTGTGGTCGGCCGAGCATCACTTCAACGATTACTCGTTCGTGCCCGACAACCTGCACCTGATGGGCTACCTCGCGGGCGTCTGCCCCCACGTCGGGCTGGGCACGGCGGCCGTGATCATTCCCTGGCATGATCCGTTGCGCGTGGCGGAGAACGCCGCTGTCGTCGACTTGCTGTGCAAGGGCAAACTGCGCCTGGGCATGGGTCGTGGTTTGGCGCGACGCGAGTTTGCCGCCTTCCGCCTCAGCATGGACGAGTCGCGCGGTCGCTTCGACGAAGCCGCACCGATGATCATCAACGCGTTGAAAACCGGCTTCATCGAGGGCGACGGGACCTATTACAAGCAACCCCGCGTTGAAATCCGGCCGCGCCCGCAGCACAATTTCGATGGCCGCATCTACGCCGTGGCCTCGAGCGAGGACTCGATCGATTCCGCGGCCAAGCTCGGCGCCCACATGGTGATGTTCGCCGACCGTCCCTGGGACATGCGCAAGCCGATGATCGATCGCGGCCGCGAGCTGCACACGAAATATCACGGCACCAAGCCGCCGATGCCGCTGCTCACCGAGTTCGCCATCGTCGGCACCAATCTCGCCGAATGCGAGGAGGAGGCGCGCAAGTATCAAGGCAAGTTCGTCGAGTCGAACTTCCACCACTACGAATTTCTGGGCGAGCACTTCAAGAGCGTGAAGGGCTACGACTCCTACCAGCAGAAAGCCGAGATTGCGCGCAAGGGCGGTGGGTTGCCGGCCGCCGTCGAAGGCTTCATGAAGGCCGCGAGCTGGGGCACGCCCGACAAGATCCTGCGCGACCTCGAAGCCCGCCGCAACCTGCTGGGCGACTTCGAAATGAACGTCGCCTTCCGCTTCGGCGGCACGCCCTACGAGGTGTCCGAGCGGGGCCTGAAACTGTTCGCCAAGGAAGTTTTGCCGGTCGTCAAATCGTGGGGGCCTGTCACCGCTGCCAAAGCGGCGCAGTAAAAACCGATCGCCAGGGGCCACCGGCCCTGGCGGCGCACCGCGACTGGGGTGCCTGAAAAATTGTGGCCGCGACAGCCCGCCATGATGGCAAACGTGGGACACCTGCGCACAGCGCGCGCAAAGCGTGCTGTTGGAGCTTGACGAATTCCTGCTGGCTTCTACTGTGCCCCCACCAACTCCGCCGGGACTCCAAGCGTCGCGGTGGACTTCGCGTGTTGAAGGCACCATCTGCCCAACACCCCGAAGTGTGCCGCCTGAGCTCCGCTGGTTAGAGCTCCGGATTGTGGATCCGGGGGTCCCTGGTTCGATACCAGGAGGCGGTACCAATGAAATCGTTGACAGGTCAATAGCTTGCAATGAGAACAAACGTTCTCATTGGCGTCATTCTGACTCGCGTATCCGGGTCTCATTCTGACTCTCGTTCCGGGCGTGTTCTAATTCCGTCACCCAAGCCCGCCGCTTTCGGGCGGCGGCAAGGCGCTGGACGTCGGTCTTTTTGACGTAGCCGCGCGCCGCATCTGGCGAGCGGTGTCCCGACAGGCTCATCACGCCCTGCTCGGTCAATTCGGCGTCGCCCAGCTAGTCATGCCGCCGTGCCGGCACGCCGTCATGGTGACGTGCTCCGACAAGCCCGCCGCCCGTCGCGCCTCGCGAACGATCCGCTTGGCGTACGAGAAAGAATAGGGTCTCGCCGCACCACGGTCACCGGGGGTGGCGACGATCGGAACAGCGATCTTGGTCAAGCCCGCGAGAAGGTCTTCGAGTTCCGGATAGAAGCGCTCGCCTCCCGCTTCCAAGGGATGGC
>JANOHP010000162.1:0-14398 GCA_031406575.1 Hyphomicrobiales bacterium | reverse complement strand
GTGGCATTGGTCAGCGCGCGGTCGACGGTGTTGTAGCTCTGATAGGGCATGCAGCCGAGCACGAAGGTGTTGGGCGCACCCCGGCGGATGGCCTGGGCGTGCATGACCATCATGTCCATCGTAGCCGGTACCGTCGATTTGTGCCCGTGCGCGATCATGGCAAGGCTGTCGCCGACCACGGCGACATCGACGCCCGCCATCTCGGCCCACTGGGCGGCAGTGTAGTCGGGCACCGACATGTAGACGAATTTTTCACCGGTTTTTTTCGAGTCGCGGATTTCGGTGATGGTGCGCTTGTCGCACTTCTTCGGCTCAGTCACGGGCGTCCTCCTGTCGTCTGGTGTTTTCTCGACGTCGGCTGCACACTCCCCGCAGGGTAGGCGGCAGCGCGCCGGGGTCAAGCACGATGCCGCGCCGACAGGGAGTAAGGCCACGATGACAGCCGCACACGGATGGATGCACGACGGCGCAAACGACGCGGCAACCCGACCGCATGGAGGCCACGCGTGAGCATCGAGGGCGTCACCGACGTATTGGTCTTTTCGGGTCTCGTCTTGGCGATCACGCTCTATGGCTTGGTCGTGGCGGTCTATTTTCCCAAGCAGGCGCGAACAGTGGAGAAGCGAGACTGGCCGACACGGGCGCTCATCGGCATCACGATTCCGATCGTCGCGCTTTCGACGGTGCACGGCTTCGGGTTTGCATTATCGCGGCTGCCTGGGCCCATCGCGATCATCGGTGCCGGATTGGCCATGCTGGTGGCCCCGGTGGTGCTGAAACGCTTCACGGATACTGTCGTGGACGGCCGCGTGGGCGTCGTCGCCTTTGCCGGAGTGACAGGGCTGCTGGCGTTTCTGGCGCAGCGGATGGCTGGGTGAACCGGCGGTTTAGTTGGTGCGTACGGCCGCGTCCGTGTCCAGTTCGCGCAGGTTCAGCCAGTTGAGGATCGCGCAGGCGCCGAAAAAGACGATGCCCATCAGCGCCATCACGCGACTTCCCGTGCCCCAATCCGCCAGGGCGATGATCATGCTCGCAGCGGCAAACATCACCGAGCACAGTAGCGATACCAACACGCCATTGCGACCCATCGCTTTCGCCTGCGCTCGCGATCCTTCTCGCAAGGTCAACGGTTCGTCCGTTGTCGGGTAGCCGCGCACGAGAGAGAACAACCACGAATTGACAGCAAGTCCAGACACCAGTGTGAGTGCTACGATCACGAGAAGTCCTCCCCACGTCATGCGATGGAACGATGTGGCGACCACTGCGGCCAGCAGCATCGCCGTCGAAAAAATGATGAGATTGGTGGTCCGCAGCGTCTTGCGCAGACGGTCGGCAACTTCGGCATTGGGCAGAACCCGCCCGCGACCCCAAATACCCAGCGGATAGAAAATCGTGGCGCCGGTCGCGTCCTGCTTGAAGGACGACGCGACGAGACTGTCCATGATGTTCGAGTGGAACGACACGTGGGAACTCCGAGTGGGCGAGGTGATCATCACCCCGTTTCGAAGCGCCGTTTCTGGAGCTGCTGACGGCGAGGTGTCATGCAACATACAACGAACCCCGATAACGTCCGCTGAAGCGGCTGTGCGAGATTTATAACGAAATCGAAGTGAAACACATTGATCGACATTTTAGAGAAATCACAGCGATCCCCGAGATCTGCGGACGTTTGAAACGAAAACGAGCCCCGAAGTTGCTCCGGGACCCGCTTTGACGTGGAGCAAACGAGGGCCGCGTTATTCCGCCGCCTTCAGTGTGGGCAGGTATTTGCGGGCCGGAGCCCAAGTCTTGGGCGACACACGGGCGTGCTGCGGCATCAGCGGAACTTCGCCGCCCAGACGCCACGCGGCATGGCGGCCCCAATGGGGATCGTCCATCACCGCGCGCGCGATGGCGATCATATCGGCCTCGCCACGGGCGATGATCCCCTCGGCCTGGTCGGCTTCCGTGATCAAGCCGACCGCCATGACAGGAATATCGACGGCTTTGCGGATGGCCGCGGCAAACGACACTTGGTAGCCAGCCTTCAGATCGATC
Source organism: Hyphomicrobiales bacterium (assembly GCA_031406575.1). Taxonomy (GTDB): domain Bacteria; phylum Pseudomonadota; class Alphaproteobacteria; order Rhizobiales; family Hyphomicrobiaceae. The sequence goes on along the minus strand of JANOHP010000162.1, from coordinate 12,361 downwards.
TTCTGGTCATGGGCATTGCCGCCCGACGACACGTCGATGAAGTCACAGCCGAGCTTCTTCAAGCCGTGCGCCAGCGCGATCGAATCCTGGATCGTGATGCCACCCTCGACCCACTCGACCGCGGAAATGCGAATGCCCAGCGGTTTCGTCGACGGCCACGCCTCGCGCATGCTGGCGAAGATTTCGAGCGGTAGCCGCACGCGGTTTTCCAGGCTGCCACCGTACTTGTCTTCGCGCTTATTGGAGATCGGCGAGAGGAACTGATTCAGCAGATAGCCGTGGGCGCCGTGAATTTCGACCATATCGAAACCGACGCGGTCGGCGCGGACGGTCGACTGGTAGAACGCGTCCTTGAGGCGTTCGATGTCATCGAGCGACATGGCCTTGGGCGTATGCCAGCCGGGTGCGAAGGGAATGGCAGAAGCCGATTTGGTCTGCCAGGCCCCTTGGGTAAGCGACGTGCCGCCCTCCCAGGGTTTGGTGACGGACGCTTTGCGGCCGGCGTGACCGAGCTGGATGCCGATCTTGGCGGGGCCGTTGCGCCGCGCCGAGTCGAGAACGCGCTTCATCGACGCTTCATTGGCATCGGTCGACAAGGCGGTGCAGCCGTGCGTGATGCGGCCCTCGGGCTCGACGCCCGTCGCCTCGACGATGACGAGGCCCGCGCCGGAATTGGCCAGCGAAACGACGTGGTACATGTGCCAGTCTGTCATGGAGCCGTCGTCAGCCGAGTACTGGCACATCGGCGCGATGACGAGGCGATTGGCGAGCTCGAGGCTGCGCAATTTGATGGGGGAGAACAGGCTCGACGGGGATGGCGTACTCATGTGTGTGGGTTTCCTTTAGGCCGCAACAAGACAAAGCCGGCACGTGACGGGACGTGCCGGGCCAAATTTCCCGTCCTCCCTAGCACAGGGAGTAGCGGGAGAGGCAAGCCCCTCCCTCGCCGCGAGGCCAAGTTCGGCCGAAAAACGGTGGGGCGGCAACGTCTGACGAACGCGGAAAGCCCCCTTGGCACGGAGCTTTCGTCTGCCTTAGGGTGCGGGGGTCATGGATTTGTGCATGCCCCAGGGAACCCGACCAATGTCCGCCACTTCCACTTCGATCTCGACGCTGCGCCGTGAACTGGCAGCCGCTTTCCGGCTCGCCGAAAAATTCGGCTACTCGGAGGGCATCTGCAATCACTTCTCCGTAGTGGTGCCGGGCAAGGAGGAGCGCTACCTCATCAATCCCTACGGGCTGCACTGGTCGGAAATGCGACCCGAGCACCTGTTGCTGATCGATGGCGACGGCCAAGTCGTCGAGGGCGACGGCGAAGTCGAAGCCACCGCGCGCAACATTCATGTCGCCGGCCATCGCGCCAATCCGCGTCACGCCTGCATCCTGCACGTGCATATGCCGTGGGCGACGTCGCTCACGATGCTGAAAGGCGGCCGCCTGGAGATGGCGCATATGACAGCCGCGCGCTTTTGGGGTCGCACCGCCTACCACCCCTACGGCGGCATCGCGCTCGACGAGGCCGAGGGCGAACGCATCGCCGAGGCCCAGAAAGCCGATCCGAATGCCGATGTGATGTTCCTGATGCACCACGGTCTGTCGATCGGCGGGCCGACGATCGCTGTCGCGTTCGACGATCTGTATTATCTGGAGCGCGCCTGCAAGCAGCAGGTGCTGGCCATGTCGACGGGCCGTGAGCTCGATATTTTGCCGGAAGCGCAGGTCAAGGAAACCGCACGCCAGTACATGCAGCTCATGGACTTCCAGGCCCAGAAGCACTTCGATGCATTGATGCGTGTCAATGGATTGTGACAGACCTCATCGGGTCGTCGCGCCGGGTTCGTCGAGCAGGAGCTGGTTCAGCACGCGCGGCAGCATTTCGGGCAGATCTTCCGCGATCAATCCGGGACCGAAGGCGGTGGCGCAGGCGCCATGCAGCCAGACGCCTGCACATGCGGCCTCCCAAGCCGGCATGCCCTGTGCCAGCAGCCCCGTGATGAAACCGGCGAGGACGTCGCCCGAACCCGCTGTCGCCAGCCAGGGCGGGCCATTGTCGTTGATCGCGGCGCGGCCATCGGGTGCGGCAATCACGGTATCGGCTCCCTTGAGCACGACGACGGCGCCACTCGAATACGCGGCCGCCCGCGCGCGATCGAGCTTGGGATCGGCCATGTCGCCGAACAGCCGCCGAAACTCGCCTTCGTGCGGCGTCAGAACGACGGGCCTCGCCGACTTCGCTTTGATGAGTTTGAAGAGGTGCTCGGCAGACGTTTCGTCGACGGGTGAGGTCCCATCGGGTGTCTCTGGGGCAGCATCGCTCCTGGATGGCGTCGCGAATACGGTCAAGGCATCGGCATCCAGGACCAAGGCCGCGTGCTGCGCGAGGGCGATCCGCACCATCTGGCGCGTCGCATCGGTGACGCCGCACCCCGGCCCGATCAAAATGGCATTGCGGCGTCGATCGCTCAAGACGCTCTCGAGGCCAAAGGGCGCCTCGAAGCCCTCCAGCATGATCGCCGTGAGCTGGGCCGCATTGATCCCCGTCGCGTCGAGCGGCGAGGCGACCGTGACGAGGCCCGACCCTACGCGTAGGGCGCCGCGCGCGCCGAGCCTCGCTGCACCCGTCGCGTTCGGTGGCCCCGACACGACGACCGCGTGACCGCGACCGTATTTGTGGCCTTCGGCCTGCAAGCGGGGAAAGGCGGCGTGCCACAAGCCCGGCGCATTGCGCCACGTTCGACTGCGGACCCGCTGCAGCACGGCGTCCGGCAGGCCGATATCGACCAAATGCACCACTCCGCAGTGGATACGCCCGGGCAGGAGCAGATGCCCTGGCTTCAGTCGGACAAAGGTGACGGTGCGTGTCGCGTTTACGGTAGGGCCGACCGCCGCACCCGTGCTGCCGTTCAACCCGCTCGGCACATCGACGCAAAGCACCGGCACCTTGGACGCGTTGATCGCCAATACGCACACAGCGGCTGCGCCGAAGAGGGGGCGCTTCAATCCCCCGCCGAACATGGCGTCGATGCACAGGTCGGATTCGGCGAGTAAGGCCATGATGCCATCATTGACCGGAAGAACGGGTCCAGGCCAAAGCGCTGCAGCTGCGGCCGCATCACCGCGCAGATTGTCGCGATCGCCCAACAATGCCACGTGCACTTGAAACCCGCGTTGCTGGAGGAGGCGTGCGGCAACAAAGCCGTCACCGCCGTTATTGCCGGGGCCGCACACGACAATAATGCCACCCCCGACAGGGGACATGCGGCCCGCCTCGTCGGCCACGGCCCGACCGGCGCTTTCCATCAACAGCACTGGACTGACACCGGCTTCAGCAGCCAGTCGATCCGCATCGGCCATTTCGGCGTTCGTCAGCAGCTCGAGCCGTGTCGTCATAGGTCACCGTGTGAGATAGGCGCCGTGCGCCACCGCCTAGCCGTGAGGCGCAGACCACTCGTCTATGGCAGCAACGCGTAAACAAACGTCGCGCCGCAGTCGCATGCTGGTGGCCATTGCAACATGCTGGTGGCCATTGCAATGTGAAGCTGCGTTTCGTGACAATTGGGGCGCCTCGACGAGAAGACGTCCCATTGGTTTGAACGGCAGGCTGCCGTCGGGTGTCGTGCAGGACGCAAAACGATGCTCCAACAGGCAGATGTTGCCCGCAAGGCGGCACTCGACAAAAAAGCTCCCGCGATCCGAGGCCGTAAAAAGAGGCATTTTGACTGTTTTTCGTGCATGAAATTACACTCATATCGTCTCCTGCTGTCTCCAATTCCCTCCAATGGATTGATTATACGGTAGTTTTACGGCCGTTTACCTTTTGGCATGACGCATGCTAGGTCTGGCTATAAATCGGCGGAGGTCTTCTCCGGGCCGCTTGCAGCGCGTCGAGGGATTGCATGAAAAAAATCGAGGCCATCATCAAGCCTTTCAAGCTCGACGAGGTGAAAGAAGCCTTGCAGGAAATCGGCTTGCAAGGCATCACCGTGATCGAGGCCAAGGGTTTCGGGCGCCAAAAGGGCCACACGGAACTTTACCGTGGGGCCGAATACGTGGTGGACTTTCTACCGAAGGTGAAAATCGAGGTCGTCTTGGGGGACGACATGCTGGACAAGGCCGTCGAGGCCATTCAGCGTGCCGCCAAAACCGGCCGTATCGGCGACGGCAAGATTTTCATCTCGACCGTCGAAGAGGCGATCCGAATTCGCACCGGTGAAACGGGGACGGACGCCATCTGAACCGGAACAGACCGCGGGTACGTCGCACCGGCCAACTCCGGCGCGGACTATCCACGAGTGCCTGGGCACGCTGATTGGAGACAATGGGAGACATCATGCCAGAGAAGACGCAAACGGCCGCAGACGTGCTCAAGCTCGTCAAGGACAAAGACGTGAAGTTCCTGGACCTGCGGTTCACGGACACCAAGGGGAAGATGCAGCACGTCACGGCCGACGCATCCTGCGTCGACGAGGCGATGTTTGCCGACGGTTACGCGTTCGACGGATCGTCGATCGCGGGTTGGAAAGGCATCGAAGCCTCGGACATGACGCTGATGCTCGATCCGACCACTGCGCATATGGACCCGTTTTTCGCCCAATCCACGATGGCGATCTTCTGCGACGTGATCGAGCCTTCGACGGGCGAGCTCTACGAGCGCGATCCGCGCGGTATCGCCAAGAAGGCCGAAGCCTATATGAAGAGTACCGGGGTCGGTGACGGCATCTTCTTCGGGCCCGAAGCCGAGTTCTTCATCTTCGACGACGTTCGCTTCTCGTCGGACCCCTACAATACCAGCTTCCGCATCGACGGCTCGGAACTGCCCTCCAACATGGGCACCGAGATGGAGATGGGCAACCTGGGCCATCGTCCGCGCACCAAGGGCGGCTATTTCCCCGTGCCGCCGATCGACAGCGGCCAAGACATCCGTTCCGAAATGCTGTCGGTGATGGCGGAAATGGGCGTCGTCGTCGAAAAGCATCACCATGAGGTGGCTGCCGCCCAGCACGAACTCGGCATCAAGTTCGGTCCGATGGTGCAGATGGCCGATCACATGCAGATCTACAAATATGTGATCCACAACGTCGCCCAAGCCTACGGCAAGTCCGCCTGCTTCATGCCCAAGCCGATCTTCGGCGACAACGGCTCGGGCATGCATTGCCACCAGTCGATCTGGAAGGGCGACAAGCCGGTCTTCGCCGGCAACAAGTACGCCGATCTTTCCGACACCTGTCTGCACTACATCGCCGGTGTCCTCAAGCACGCCAAGGCGCTCAACGCCTTCACCAACCCGACGACCAATTCCTACAAGCGTCTTGTGCCGGGCTACGAGGCGCCCGTGCTGCTCGCCTACTCGGCGCGCAACAGGTCTGCCTCCTGCCGTATCCCGTTCGTGACGAGCCCCAAGGCCAAGCGCATCGAGATCCGTTTCCCCGACCCCGCAGCCAACCCCTATCTGGGCTTCGCCGCGATGTTGATGGCAGGCCTCGACGGCATCCAGAACAAGCTCAATCCCGGCGAGCCGATGGACAAGAACTTGTACGACCTGCCGCCGGCGGAGCTGTCCAAGATCCCGACGGTCTGCGGTAGCTTGCGTGAAGCGCTGGCGAGCCTCGACGCCGACCGTGGGTTCCTGAAAATGGGCGGCGTGTTCACCGACGATATGATCGACGCCTACATCGAATTGAAGATGGTCGAAGTCGATCGCACCGACATGACGCCCCATCCGGTCGAATTCGACATGTACTACAGCGTTTGATCGCTCGACATTGCTGTATCGCCAACGACAAAGGGCGGCTCGACGAGCCGCCCTTTGCTGTTTGGATCACATTGGGGATCGTCAGCTGTCGTCGCGGGTCCCGCGATTATGGCTCGCTTCGCCGCCTTTTTTACCGGCGGCCGAGGCGCGCTCGGGATCATTGGCGAAGTTGCCGCCGCTCACATGGCCGCCTTTGCGACCGGCTTCGGCTGCGCGCTGCGGATCATTGGCGAAGTTGCCACCGCTCACCTGGCCACCTTTGCGACCAGCTTCGGCTGCACGCTGTGGATTGTTGGCGAAGTTGCCACCGCTGACCTGGCCGCCTTTGCGACCGGCTTCCGCGGCGCGACGCGGGTTATTGGCGAAATTTCCCCCGCTCGCATGGCCGCCCTTGCTGGCAATTTCACGCTGGCGGGCCTGATCCATCGACGCAAAGCCGCGCTTGCTCGGGGTGCGCGGGGATGCTGGCTCCTCCTGCGGGCGCTGCTGCGTGTTCTCGTCGTAGTCGGGGCGAATTTCCTGCTTTTCGTCGGTCATCCGGGTTTCCTCTGCGTCAGCGGCTCGGTTGGCCCTTGCCATTGAAACACGAGGAAATTCGATTGGTTCCCAACGGCTAACCAAGTCGCCGGCCAAAGGGAGCCCAAACGGCCCCCTCAGCGCCTGCGCGCAGCGACAATGAACAGCCCGCCAATGATGGCGACGTTCTTCATGAAATGGTTGAATTGATTCATGTACTGCGCTGCTTCAACAGCCCAGAATGGGTGATAGAGAACCGAAGCAGCGGCCGTGAAAACCGCGAGCGCCAAAGCCGCCCATCTCGCTCCCCAGCCCGTGACCAGCGCCAACGCGCCGCACAGCTCCAGGACGATGACGGCCACCCCGGCGATTTCCGGGAAGGGCACACCCTTTCCCCCGATGGACCCCACCACGGCCGGCCATCCGACCAGTTTGGCCACCCCAGAAGAGACGAATATCGCCGCCAGGAGAATGCGCCCCAAGACTTCCAGGCCGCGCGACGTTTCACCAATCCGGTCATCTTCACGACTGAGCGTGCGTGTCTGCACAACGGTTCTCCATCAGCCAACCCGACAGGAGAAAGCGGCTGCGATCCAAATGGTTCCATGGTGAATTGGCGAGCTGTCGTCAGAGGCGGGACTGTTGTGATAGACTGGCCTTCGAACCGGAGACCTATGCCGCGATGTCCCAGACTGCCGCCCGCCTCATGACCGCCGAAGAGTTCTTCCGCTGGCAGCAGAGCCAGGAAGATCGTTATGAATTGGTCGATGGCGTACCCGTCGTCATGCGTGACCCGATCACCATGATGACCGGCGCCAGTTCGATGCATGATCGCATTACCGGCAACGTTTTTGCGGCGCTCCACACCCAGCTCCGGGGCACGCCCTGCTGGCCCGCGACGGCCGATCTCGCCTTGCGCACGAAAGTGCGATCCTTGCGCCGCGCCGATGTCCTCGTCACCTGCGATATCCCGCGCCTGGACGTCTACGAAGCTGAAAGCCCCAAGATGGTGGTGGAGGTGCTGTCGCCCTCCAACAAGGGGCTGCCGTGGCAGCGCAAGATCGAGGAATACCGCCAGCACGCCCAGCTTTTGTATGTGCTGCTCATCGACTCCGAACAGGTGCAGGCGACCCTCGTGACGCGTGATGGCGAACGGTGGATGCCGACCGACTTCGACGGTGCGGGCGGGGTGATCGAGCTTCCCGCCATCGGCTGCCGATTGGCCATGGCCGAGGTCTACGCCGGCGTGCCGCTCACGGACGAAAGCGTGGCGTGAGCGGCCTCACCTACGTCTTGCGAAAAATCGCCAAAGACTTGTAGCGCCCCCGATCTTCGAAGCCGCGTTGCTTGACCAGTTCCTCACCGATAGCGGCTGCTTGATCGGCGGCGAACGAGCCGGTGAAGAAGTGGATTTCGCCGCCCGGTTTCATCCGATCCGCGCACACGAGCGTCATTTCGAGATCGGTCAGGGCGCCGTATTTGTCGTTGGCTGAATCGCGGAACTCGCCGACGTGGAAGAGGGTCGCGAAGTCGAGGTCGGGCAGCAGGCGGCCGTCGAGCTGGTAGATATCGCCGAAGTAGGCCTTGTAAGTCGTCCCCAGCGTCGGGTTCTCGATCAGCAGCTTGATGTAATCCTGGTATTCCTCGACGCTGGCGGTGATCCCTAAGATCGCGTTGTCGAGGCCGCTCTTGGCATTGCGCAGGCCCATGATGTGGTGGTTGCCGGTGCCGAAGTGAAAGATGGTTTTGCCGCTGATCCCCTTTTCCTCGAGATAGTCGCAGAAGTGGATGTCGCAGGGGCACTGCTTTTCGTCGAGGCTCCAGGTGGCTTTCCAATAGTTGAGCATGGCTCAGGTCACACCTTCTCTTCGAGGGAGGGGTTGAATTTCGCAGACTGTTCGGTGGCGAGTGTCGCGGCGGTGCCGGTACGTACCATAGTCAGCACCTGATCGTGCAACCCCGGCGGCGGTTGCGCTTGGGCGAGGCTGACGATTATGGCTTTGGGCAGGCTCGCCCGCAGCACCTTCATCAAGGCAACCTGAGAGGCGGCATCGAGCGCCGACAGCGCATCGTCGAGCAGCACGATATCGGGGGTGTGCAGCAGAAGGCGGGCGATGGCGAGCCGTTGGCGCTCGCCATTGGATAAGACTTGGTCCCAGCGTTTCGTCTTGGCCACATCGCCGACGAGGTGGGCGAGACCGACGCTGGTGAGCGCTGATTTCGCATCGGCGGTAGCGCCTGCCGCGCCAACGCCCGCATAGTCCAGGGCATCGGCCAGGGTGCCGAGGGGTAGGTAGGGCTTCTGCGGCAGAATCATGATGCTGGCGCCGTCGGGCAGCCGCACCGTGCCGCCACCCCAAGCCCATACGCCAGCCAGCGCGCGCACCAATGTCGTCTTACCGACGCTTGTATCTCCGGTGATGTGCGTACTGGTGCCGGGCTCAGCGGAGAAGGTAATGCCCGCAACGAGGGGCACGCCCAACGGATCGGTGACGGTCACATTGTCGAGCCGCAAGCTCCGGTCCGGGCTCGCTGCGACAGTGATCGTGGCGACGGCGAGGCTGCGGCTGACATCGGTCGCATCGCAGGCATCGGCCATATCCATGACGCGGCGCGCAGAGGCGTACCACTCGGCAATACGATTGAAGTTGTCCACCAGCCAGGAAATGGCGCCTTGAACGGCCACGAAGGCGCCGGCGAGCTGTGTAACCTCGCCCAGCGTGAAATCTCCCGACAGGTATTTGGGGGCCGCAAACAACAGCGGCACGATCGGGATCATCGGGCCGCTGGCGTTGGTGATCCAAGTCACCCGGCCGTGCCGACGTACGATCAGCAGCCACGCGTCCACGACATTGCCGAACATGGCCGCCAGCGCCACACGCTCACGGCCGTGGCCCGACATCAAGGCGACGCTCTCGGCATTTTCACGCAGGCGCATCAGCGCGAATCGAAAGTCGCCCTCGCGCTCGTTTTTGCCGTAGACCAGCGAGGGCAGCGGTCGTCCGATCCACAGCATCAACAGCGACATGATGGCGCCGTAGCCCAACGCCACGAGCACCATATAGGCCGGGATGACAATCGTCGTGCCACCGAGGACGAGGGGGAATGAGCCACCCACCGTCCACAGGATGGAAATGAACGCAGCAGCACTCAGCACCGCGATAACGAGGCCGATGCCCAGATCCGTCAGCGGCTCGGTCGCCCAGCGCGTATCGTCGGCGATGCGGTATTCGGGGTTGGCGGGCTCCGTGCGGGTTGCGTTCAGGTGGTAGAACCGGCGTTCGCCCAGCCACCGCCCCACAAGGCTATCGATGAGCCACGCGCGCCAGCGGATTTGCAGGGTCTCGCGCGTCAACACGATGCCGACGCCGATCGCCGACATGACGGCGATGATGGCCGCTGCCGCCAGCACGGCGGTCCAGACGCCGGCCACGTCTTTCTTTTCGAGGGCGTCGAAGAACCAGCGATTCCACTGATTGAGAGCAACGGTCGCCCCGGTACTCAGCGCCAAGAACGCGCCGAGGCCCAGCGTGAGGATCCACGCTTGCCGCCCCGTTTCGCCGCGCCACCAACCGCCGGCAAACCGGCAAAACGCCCACGCGATCCGCGGATCGAGCGAGGGCGTCGGCGGCGGGCTGTCGACGGGGCTCGGGAGGTCTGTCATCGCGGCTCAATGGGATGTGGAAACGGCCAACTTATGGCGAAGCAGAGCAATTGGGAATGCCGGCTGCTCGTCAATCACTCCGTAAAAGCACCAGACCCGCAAAGAGTCACACCCCCGGCTGCAACGAGCGGTCCCCTGATCTCGGGCGCAAGTGCGAAGCGTATTGCGGTGCCGCCACCGCGACGTCACCGATGGAGATGGCGGCTCGGCGCAATACGCCAAGGGGCGCTATTGCGCCCTACAGGTCGCAGACGCGCACTTGCGCGCAGCCCCTCGCCTGTGGCATCGCGTGTCCGGACAACGGGGCGGGAGACAACCAGTGGCCACCGATACCTTCGACTACGTCATCATCGGCGCAGGCTCGGCCGGGAGCGTGCTGGCGAACCGCCTCAGCGCCGATCCGCGAACGACCGTGTGCGTGCTCGAGGCTGGCCCCAGCGACTGGCTGCCGTGGATCCACATCCCGGCCGGGTTCATCAAGACATTCTACCATCCCAAGGTGAACTGGGCCTACAGCATGGAGCCCACCGAATGGACCGGCGGGCGCAGCATCTACGCGCCCCGGGGCAAAACGCTCGGCGGATCTTCGTCGATCAACGGCCACGTCTACAATCGCGGCCAGCGCATGGATTTCGACACCTGGGCGCAATTCGGCAACCGGGGGTGGGGCTATGGCGACGTGCTGCCCTACTTCCGGCGCCTCGAGCGACGCGTGGGCGCAGGCGACGATACGTTTCGTGGCCGCGACGGCAGCCTGACCGTGACGGACATCGATTGGATTCATCCCCTGTGCGAAGCCTTCATCGAGGGCGCAGTCAGCCTCGGCATCCCGCGCAATCCCGATTACAACGGCACGACGCAAGAAGGCGTCTCCTACTCGCAGCGCACCATTTACAAGGGCCGCCGCATGAGTGCCGCGCGCGCGTTTCTGCATCCCGCGCGCAGCCGGCCCAATCTCACGGTGCTGACCCACGCACACGCCACGCGTATTCTGCTGGAGGGAAAACGCGCCGTCGGCGTCGCTTATGCAAAAGGGGGACGGGGAGGTGCCGTCACCGAAGTGCGCGCGCGCAAGGAAGTGATCCTGTCGGGCGGGACGTACAATTCCCCGCAGTTGCTCCAGCTCTCTGGCATTGGCCCACCCGACGTGCTGAAAGCGCACGGCATCGAGGTCAAGCACGCGCTGGCGGGCGTGGGCGAAAACCTGCGCGATCATTACGCGCCACGGTTTGTCGCGCGCGTGAAAAACATCGAGACGATCAACGAGCGCGTGCGCGGCGTAAAGCTGGTTGGCGAAGTGGCCAAGTGGGTGTTCACGCGCAAAGGCATTCTCGCCCAGTCGCCGACACTGGTGTACTGCTTTTGGCGTTCGCACCCCGATGTCGCCAATTCGGATTTGCAGCTCACGTTCACGCCGGCGAGCTATCGCGAAGGTGTGCAAGGCGAACTCGAGCGCGAGCCCGGTATGACGGTCGCCTCCTGGCAACAGCGCCCCGAGAGCAAAGGCTATGTGCGCATCCGCTCGGCCGACCCGTTTGCCAAGCCGATCATTCAGCCCAACTATCTGGCCGAGGAAGGCGATCGCCGCGTGTTGTTGGCGGGCATGAAGCTCGCCCGCCGCCTGATGCACACCAAGCCGCTGGAGCCCTATTTCGAGCGGGAGGATTTTCCGGGCCCCGGCGTCCAGTCCGACGACGAGCTGCTGGGCGCAGCCAAGGAGCGCGGCACGACCACGTTCCATCCCGGTGGCAGTTGCCGCATGGGGCCGCGCACGGACCCCACCGCAGTGGTCGATGATCAATTGCGCGTGCACGGCCTTGAGGGGCTGCGCGTTGTCGATGCCTCGGTCATGCCGACGATGATTTCGGCCAACCTCAATGCGTCCACGATGATGATCGCCGACAAGGCGTCCGACATGATCCTGGGTCGCGCCGCACTCGACGCCGCCGTTTTGGTCGAATAATGGGACGCTGACGTCCATGATTCAGCAACTGCTCTGGCTCGAGATCCTCCTGAAGGGCGGCACCGGGTTTGCCCTTCTGCTGGCGCCCTCGCCGATCGCTCGACTGCTCGGTCTGCCGCCGATTGGCGCACCGTTCTGGCCAAGGGCGCTCGGCAGTGTGCTCGTGGGGCTCGCCATTGCCGCCGCGGTCGGCGCGGGCCTGGGCCGCACGAACGGACTCGGGCTTGCGGGTGCAGCGGTCGTCAATGTGGCGGCGGCAGTGTTCATCGTCGCCGAACTGACGATCGGCGCGCCGGGGCTGGCGCGACGCGGGCGCGCGTTCCTGTGGCTGCTGGTCGGTGTGCTCACCGTGCTGTCGCTGGTGGAACTGGCGTGGATTTGAGGCGCGCCGACGAGGGCCAATCCGCTCGGAGTGAATCGTAAACGGACAACGTGCGCCGTAGGTTGGGTCAAGGCCACTGGCCGC
>JANOHP010000143.1:0-1557 GCA_031406575.1 Hyphomicrobiales bacterium | reverse complement strand
GATCCTCGCGCTCGGGCTGTCGAAGTGGACGTTCTTCCTGGCGCTCGTGGTCCTCTACCTCGTGCTCGGCTGCTTCGTCGACGGCATATCGATGATCTACATGACGCTGCCCGTGCTGCTGCCGGTCATCAAGGCCTTCGGCTTCGATCTCATCTGGTTCGGCATCATCCTGACGATCCTCATCGAACTCGGCCAGATCACGCCACCCGTGGGGCTCAATCTCTTCACGATTCACGCGATATCCGGAGGCCACAGTTTCTCCGACGTCGTCATCGGATCGTTCCCCTACTGCTTCTTGATGCTGTTCGTCATCGCACTGCTGTGTTTCTTCCCCGAGATCGTGCTCTGGCTACCAACGACGGTGCGAGGGTGAAGTGCTCCACCCGTAGGGTGCAAGTGCGAAGCGTATTGCACCCCCCGCGCACGCACCGCTTCAAAACCGCGACAGCAGCGATCCGTAGCCATAGACCTTGTCGGTGATGCCGGCCGTGCGTAGCGCGTGCCAATAGGTCGTCGCGTTGATTTGCAGGACCGGTTTGTCGAGCCAGCGCTCGGCCTCGTCGGCGAGTTTGCCGAACGGCAGGTTGGCGCCGAACGCGACGATCGCCTCGATATCGTCACCGTCGATCGACCGGATCGCCTTGATCATATTCTGCGCCGTCAGCACGGAGTAAGACGCCGGGCTCTTCCCTCGCATATGGCAGAACCGGACGATCTCGTAGCCGTGCGCGCCAAGAACGCCGCGCAGCCGCGGCTCGATGCACGGATAATAGGGCTCCATGATCGCGATTTTCTTCTTGACGCCGTGCGCCTTCAATCCCGCGACGACGGCATCCGACGCGATCGTCACAGGGATGTCCCAACCCGCCACCTTGCGCACCCGCCGCTTCAGATCCTCACCCCACTCGATGTTTCCACCCCAGACCGACAGCGCCGAGATGCCCAGAATGAACGCGTTGGGCTTGGCGTCCATGACACGAGCAACCGCAGCTTCGAGGGAGAGATTGATCTCCTCGAGCTGCTTTTCGAAATCGGCGTCCGAAGTGACCGGATTGTCGGCGATCACCATGCGCGCAATGTGATTGGTGACACCGGCGGGGCGCATGTCATCGTATTCGGGTTGCACCACCGTATTCGTCGAGGGCGTGGTGACACCGAAGGCCAGCCGCCAGGCCAGATAGTCGCGCATGTTTCCAGTCTCCCCGTCTGTGAGAACCTCGACGCGTGCCGACGACAGCAACGACCGCAGCAAACTATCTCGACGCGATGTCCGTGTCTTTTCTCAATTGCCCGAATTGCGAGCCGCCAGCCTCAAGCTTTGCACCGCCTGCGGCTTTCCAGGGCGAGTTCTTTCGACACTTCGCCCGACAGCATCGTGCCGCGCGAGATTTGCGCGGGCGTCAGGCCTGCGCCGCTCTGGGTGCGCAGAACGGACGGGCCGGCGTCGGCTTCACGCTTGCCGATAGCGAGCTCGTCGCAGGTCAGTTCCCTCTTGCGACCCTTGTAGGCGAAGAGGCGGACACCCGAGGCATAGGCTTGCGGCGTCGCGGGTTCGCG
>JANOHP010000106.1:0-6750 GCA_031406575.1 Hyphomicrobiales bacterium | reverse complement strand
ATCCAATCCCGGGTTCCCCCAATACGCGGCCCCCCACGCGGGCGCGGGGCCGGGCCCCGGCGCGCGGGCCGCGGCAACCGTCCGTCCAGGGGGGGCGAGACTGACGGTCATCCGGAGATTGCAATGGCCGGTGTCAGTAGCTGATGCAGGCCAGATAGCGGTTGTACCAGTAAGCAGAACCTGTCAGCTCAGCCCGGGTCTTCAGGACGTGGCAAGAACTGACATAGCCACCGGCGATGACGATCGGAGCAGCCCACAGTAAGGCGTGATGCCGATGGTGGTGGTGGTGATGATGGCGACCTCGGGCTTCGGCGTCAGTGGAGCCGATGGTGGTGCCGGCCGTGAAAGTCGCGGCGGCGATGGCGGCTGCGGCCAGTGTGGTGCGGGTGAAAGATTTGAGTGACATGGCTTGGTCTCCGGGGGGTTGGGGGTGATGCCGATCCTCGAGGCGATGTCGTTGCCTCTTGCAAGGTCTGACGCTGTGTCGACGAGGTTGGTTCAAAAGACTTTGATTTATTTTCAGGGCGGCGCGACGTGGTGGCTGGGATAGGGGGGTCGCTGCTCCTGGGGCGTGGTGCCGCGATGGGTCGGCGACGGCTGCTGAGCCACACAGAAAACCGCGCACGATGTTCCCGGGGGCAACCGCGGAGACCGTGCGCGGCGCCTGCCCGCTGGAGATCGGGCAGGTTACTTCTCGATGCGGCTTACCTGGCCGCCTCAGTAGCCGATGCAGGCGTAGTAGCGCTTCAGCCAATATTTGGAGCCGGTCTCTTGGTACTGGGCCTTCATCCAGTAGCAGGAGCCTCCGTAAGCGCTGACCCCGATGGCGGCAGCGGCGTAACCGTACTTGTGCCCATGCCCATGACCGTGGCCATGACCGCCGGGCGGCATGGGCGGTTTGACGGGGCCACCTGGCTGTCCGATCGGCCCAATGGGGCCACCGGGGTAGGGAGCTTTGGGGGGTTTCACCGGCCCGATGGGACCCATGGGACCCATCGGTCCCTTGGGACCAGTTGGCTTCAAGGAATTCATCCCCCCGGTTTTGAACGAGCCGCCGCCGCCGAACGAGCCGCCGCCGGACTTGGAACCACCGCCGCCGCCCATCTTGGCCTCGGCTTGAGTGCTGCCGATTGCGGTTGCTGCTGCAAATGTGCCGACGGCGAGAGCGGCAGCGACGAAGCTCATATGAAGAGTAGATTTGACGGACATGGCCTGAACTCCTGAACGGGTTGTTTGCGCTTTGATCGAAGACGGCGTTTCCGGCGCCTTGTGTTTGGTCTGACGCACCGTTCAGGAGATTGGTTCAAGGGTGGCCGATAATTTTTTCAGCGACGTTCAGCAGTCGTGGGCGCCGAGCGCGCGTCCCGGTTTCGAACTCCGATTGCAGAGGGACGAAATGGGCCGCATGGTTGTGGTTGCATCAACAGGCTCGGATGCTCGGGATGGGTGGCAGGGCGTTAAGCATCTGTGAGCTATTCTCCTGTGCGTGATGAAGCGTCTTCGTCCTCCTGGCCGCGTGCCGATGAAGATGCGCCGTGCTCCCTTGAACCTTTCTCCGGTCCGGAACGTCCTATGCCGCAGAGGACTACAGTCGAGAGAGACGACCGATGAGCCCGATGGCCGATGACCATCAGCTCATGGTGAGGCTCGCGGGTGGTGATCAGGCGGCGCTGCGCGCGCTCATGGGTCGCCACCAGCTGCGCATCTATCGGTTCGTCTTTCGCCGCGTGAAAAACGAAGGCGTAGCCGAGGAGCTGACCAATGAAGTGTTCATGGACGCCTGGCGCAACGCCAAAAGCTACGAGGGCCGTTCGCAGGTCTCGACGTGGCTCATGTCGATTGCCCACAACCGGGCCATCAGCTCTCTGCGCCGCCGGCGCGAGGAGGCTTGGGACGAGGACAAGGCCGGAGAGATTGCCGACGGCGGAGACGATCCGGAAGTCTCGCTGCAGAAGGATGACAAGGCGACTGCCCTGCGGCGGTGCCTCGATCGACTGTCTGCCGAGCACAAGGAGATCATCGACCTCGTCTACTACCAGGAGATGTCGGTTGCGGAGGTGAGCGAGGTCGTCGGGATTCCCGAAGCGACCGTAAAAACCCGCATGTTTTATGCCCGCAAGAAGCTTTCCGAGGTTCTGAAAGCCAACGGGATCGATCGAGGATGGCCATGAGCCCGACCCAAGATACGCCGACCGAGCGCGAAGAGATCGAGATGCTGTTGCCGTGGTTCATCACGGGCAAGCTCGATGCGGCCGACAAGACGCGTGTCGAGACGGCGTTGACCCGCGATCCGGCCCTGCGTCGACAACTCGACCTCGTGCGCGAGGAGCAGGGCGTGACGATTGCTGCCAACGAGGCGATTGGCGCACCGCGCACGTTGTCGGTAGAGAGTGGTATGCAAGCCGTGGCCGCCCGCACGTCGCTGGGCGCCCGGCAGCAGGCCGCTGGGCTGATGGATCGGCTGCGCGAATTTTTCACGCTGCCGTCACCGCGGATCGTGCAATTCGCGACGGCCGCCGCCGTTGCCATCGTCCTGGTGCAGGCCGTCGCGATCGGATCGCTGCTGTCGCAGCGTGAGGACTACCAGACGGCCAGTGGCAGTGCGGCGCGAGGCGCGACGGTGATCGTCAAATTCGTCGACGATGCCAGTGCCCAGACCATCGCCAGCACACTCCACAGGTTGAATATGTCGATCGTGGACGGACCAAAGCCGGGTGGCACATTCGTCGTGCGATTGGGCCCCGAAGGACTGTCCCAGGCCGACAGGCGCAGCCGGATTGAAGAGCTTCGGAAAGCATCTGAAGTGATTGGACTCGTCGTACCCTGAAAGTTCAGTAGAATTCGAGGCATCGAACATCCCGAGGGCGTGTCGTGCGTGTCAGGTCAGTGCTTATTCCAGTAACGGCTGTGGCTCTTGTCGGCATCGGCCCGGCGATGGCCGTGCCGCAGGCCCCGTTCGCCAAGCAGCCCGTTTCGAGCCTCCAGTCGTGGGTCGAGCCGGTGCAAATGCGCGGTAACTCCATGGGTGGGCCATCGCGGCCAATGGGATCGATGGGAAGCGGCACGATTGGCCCTCGGGTGGCGCAGCCGACCAACCGCATCGTGATCCAGGTCCCGCCCGGCCGCACCCAGCCACCGCGCGATCCCAAGCCGCCCAAAGTCGGCACTCCCAAGCCACCCAAGGTCGGCACTCCCAAGCCGCCGAAATGCCTTCCCGGAGCGCGATCGGCGTCGTCAGGGTGCCGGCCTGTCGTCACCGGCAGTCCACCCGTCATCGTTCCGCCGCTGGTCGGACCGATGGCCGATCCCGTTCGCGTGCTGCCGCCGCCCGGTATTTCGCCACCGCAGCGTCCCGCGCAAGGACCGAGTTCTCCTCCCGTGGTGGCTCAGCAGCCTGAATTCGTTGCCGATGAAGTTTTGATCACCATCTCCACGTCTGCGCTGCCGCAGATCGAGGCCGATCTGGCGCAGTCCTACAACGTCGTCATTGTGGAGCGCGTGCCGCTGCCGCTGATCGATGCGCGTCTGGTGCGCATGCGTATTCCCGATGGTCGCAACGTGCCAGCCGTCGTGACGGCACTCGGTGCCGATCCACGTGTCGGCCAAGCACAACCGAACTTTTTCTATCGGCAGAACGCAGATGCCCCTGCCAACGCCGTGCCGGTCGCCGGTGGCGGATCGCTGTTTGGCCTGCAGTATGCGCTGACGAAGCTGGGCACCGCCGAGGCGCATAGGTTCGTCCGTGGGCAGGGCGCGCGAATTGCTGTGATCGACAGCGGGGTTGATGCAACCCATCCAGATTTGGCTGCTACACGCATCGAACATTTCGATGCGACCGACGAGACGGCAGGCACGAGTGACCTCGACGGTCACGGCACGAGCATCGCCGGCATCATCGGCGCCCATGGAACCATGACCGGCGTTGCCCCGGCCGCAGAGCTCATCAGCGCACGAGTGTTTCGCAAGCCCTCCGGCGGCGCGGGCAGCCTCGCGACAACCGTCTCCGTGCTCAAGGGCATGACATGGTCGGTCGAGCAGAAGGCGCGCGTGCTCAACATGAGCTTCGCCGGACCGCGCGACCCCTTGTTGGAGCGGCACGTGAAAGCGGCCGCGGCGCGCGGAACGATCAGCGTTGCCGCCGCCGGCAACAATGGAGCAACTGCTATCCCGGCATATCCGGCCGCCTACGAGGACGTCATTGCCGTCACCGCCATCGATGCTCAGGACCGCCTCTACGAGAAAGCCAACCGGGGTGCCTATGTGGCTGTCGCTGCGCCCGGTGTCGACGTCATCGTCGCCGCGGTCGGCCATTCGCATCATTTCCAGTCGGGCACATCGTTCGCGGCGGCGCACGTCAGTGGCATTGTGGCGTTGTTGCTCGAGGTCGATCCGGACTTCACGCAGGATGACCTGCGGAACGTCTTGATCGGCGCCAGCGAGGATCTGGGTGTGCCGGGCCGCGATACCGAGTTCGGGGCAGGCCGCATCGACGCCACCAAGGCCGTGATGCTGGCCGTCGACCAGCACGCACTGAAGCGGGGGCTGGATATGGCCCCGATCGCGCGAACCAACCAGCTCGGCTCTGCCCCATAGGTGGGAGTGCGAACGGCCGCTCGCCCCTCGATCGCGATGTCGACAGGGCTGGTGCAATCGACGGCGACGTGCGCGCAACTCGAGGGGGATGTGGACTGGGCGATGTCGCGTGCAGCGTGGTCAGAATCTTCGCACGCTCGACGGTGACGTCGACACTCCGATCGAGTGGGGTGCGCAGATCAAGGCAGGCGTCGACCGGCAGCCGACTACCCGGCGGAGTGGTACTCGGTCTATTGTCGCTCCGGGCATCGAGGCTGTGGGCTGGCGCGGCCGATGTGTGATCGACGACGACGTTGGTGGAGGGCGCGGCATGCAATCGGGAATGATGATCTTCACGCAGATGAACCGGGTTCTGTTCGGGCAGCCAGCGGCTCGAGCCATTGTCGCGGAGGCGGACCGATTGGGCGCAAAACGGGTGTTTCTGCTCACGGGGCACACGCTGCATACCAAGACGGAAGAAGTCGCCAAGGTGAAGCAGGCGCTGGGCGCGCGGTTTGCCGGCATTCACGATCACATGCCGGCGCATTCACCGCGTGAGGCCGTCGTGGCGTGTGCGAATGCGGCGCGGGAGGCGGGCTGCGATCTACTCGTGACCTTCGGCGGCGGCTCGGTGACGGATGGCGGCAAAGCCGTCACCATCTGCCTGGAGCATGGTGTCACCGACGAGGACGGGATGGAGCCATTTCGCAGTGTGGTGGACAACGGCAAGCGGACGGTTCCCGTTTTTCGCGCGCCGAAGATACGCCAAATTGCCGTGCCGACGACGCTGTCAGCCGGGGAATTCAACGCGCGTGCCGGCGTGACCGACACGCGATTGCACCTCAAGCAGAGTTTCATGCACGCGGGCATCGTGCCCGAGAGCGTCATTCTCGATCCGGCGGTGACGGTGCACACGCCCGAGTGGTTGTGGTTGTCCAGCGGCGTGCGCGCCGTCGATCATGCGGTCGAGACGCTGCTGTCGCTCGACGCCAACGACTACACGGATGGCACGGCGTTGCAGGCGTTGCGCGCGCTGGGGGCCGGATTGCCCCTGGTGAAGGCCAACCCCAACGATCTCGACGCGCGGCTGCGCTGCATGATGGGGGCTTGGCTGTCGATGGTTGGCATTGTGACGGGCACGCGGCTCGGCGCCAGCCATGCCATCGGCCACATCCTGGGGGGCTCCGCGAACGTGCCGCACGGGCACACATCGTGCGTGATGATGCCCTACGTGCTCGACTACAACGCGTCGGTGAATGGCGATCGCCAGCGTGAGGTGGCGACGGCAATGGGCCAGCCGGGCCAGCGCGCCTCGGAGGTGGTGGACGCGTTCATTCGCGGCCTCGGCATGCCGAGGCGCCTGCGCGAGGTCGGCGTCGAAGAGACCGATCTGCCGCGCTTGGCGAAGAACTGCATGTTGGATGATTGGACCTACTCGAACCCGCGCCCGATCTCGAGCCCCGAGCAGGTGATGGAGATATTGCGGGCGGCGTATTGAGGGTGGAACGTTGCCGCGAGTTCAAGAGCCTGATGCCAAAGCTCGATGCGCCGGGGAGTTGAAGGGGGGATTCCTTACGAGGCGCCCGGAATTTCCAAACTGAAATTGTGGAGCGCAGAAGTGTCCCCCGTGCGACGCGAGGCGTCGAGTATCTCAACACCGACAATTCGACCATCAGCGTCGTAATCCACTACGATGCCATCCGCAACCTCCTCGCTCTCGTGAACGGGGCGATCTGTGAGGTTCAGATAAACGGCATCCGCCTTGGTATCGACCCTCACGCGCATGGCATTCTCCTGTCGAAGTAAGCCGTAATCACGTATTCGGTACATACCCCACTATTTATTCTTTCTTCTCGGGGGCTGAACGAGGAATGGAAGAGTTTGCTGCCCGAGCGTTGGCCGATGAGCCATTGCTATTTCAGGTCCGTCGCTGACGGAACTCACCTGATCCAAGATGGCGAGCACCACTTCGGTTGAAAAATTCATCATAAGAAGTGCGGTGTCGACTGCCAAAGTAAACAAGTTGTCCATAGCGACTTGTTTATCGCCTTTCGGTTCGACGAACTCGAGCGCCGCGTATCCAGAAATATCTTCTGTCGTCAGAGCCCGTCCCGAAATTTGTTGATTCCCGAGAATCAGTTGTGATTCTGTCTGACCGTGCGCGTGATTCGCGGGCGG
>JANOHP010000098.1:0-40243 GCA_031406575.1 Hyphomicrobiales bacterium | reverse complement strand
CACATGCTCGATGCGGCCTTGGGAACGAGTGCCAGACCCAACCTGATCGGCAGTCTCTACGGCCGCGTCATTGATACGCTCGAGGCATTTTCGAAACAGACGGGTGAAATCAAGGATCTCGACAAGTGGGTGAAGAAGCTCGACGAGATCAAGGACGAGGGCGAGGACGGGCATTTCACGTTCTTCAAAGCGGCGTTCATGGGAACGCACAAGGCGTTCAAAGGCCGCCCCGACGTTTGGCGGCTCGCCAAGACCGATCCGAATTACCCGGCAGTCGATCTGCCGACCAATCCCAGTGCCTATGTCGGCCACGAACATCAGATCGCCGATCCGACGACGCTGAGCATCGCGTGGCTGGGGAACCTGCAGTACTGGATGGTTCTGATGCTCTTGGATCTCGGCTATCGCCACAAAACCAAGCCGCACAGGGAAGCCGCTAAATTTCTCATGATGGGTCCGTTCTGGTCGCTGTCGCGCTTCCTCCCCACGCGCGGCGCCGGCATGCCGTTCGATCAGCTCAGCGTTGGTTACTCCATGGGTGTCGATCAGGCGGCGAATATGAAATTCATCGTGACTCTGGCCGCCGAAATCGATGCGCTGGAAAATCAACTGAAGGACAAACTTCCCGACGACTACATGTCGGGCTCGACGAAGCAGGCGCTCGACATGATTGCTGCTGCTCCGGCACAGCTCGAGAAATCCTGAGAGGGAAAATAATATCCGGGGCGATTCGGCTCGAATTGCGAGGGCATCAAACAGGCATGATATCGCGTGACCGAGGCACTGAAATCCAAGACTCCGCCCCCCTGGAGTCAGAAGATTTGCGGGGTTGCACCGGCGACGCGACATGAGACGCCTGAATGAAGCAATAGAGCTGGATCGCCCCGAGATGGGGCGTCCGGGAAACATGCGGGGCAAGGTGTTTCCCGGACGAACGACGTTGTGATCGATCGCTCCCGGTGCGAGAGTGTCCGTTGATCGGACGACGCCCGGAGCCCATGATGCTGCCCTCGCAACGCGCTCTCTTCGACATTCCACGCGACGTGGTTTATCTCAACGCCGCGGCGTGGAGCCCGTTGCCGCTGAAGACGCAGGAGGCCGCCCGCGCAGCCGTCGGTCGCAAGGGGCAACCGTGGAAGCTGCCCACCAGTTTCGCCAACGAGCTATACGAGCGCACGCGCGCTGCCGCCGCGCGCCTCATCGGCGCCGATCCGGGGGACGTGGCGCTGATCTCTTCTGTCGGCTACGGCGTATCGACGGCGGCCAAAATTTTCTCGCCCCCGAAAGGGTCACGCGTCATCGTGCTCGAGAATGATCACTCCTCGCCGGTTCTCGAGTGGCAGACGCGGGCAGACGCGCAGGGCTTCACGATCAACACGGTGCGCCAACCCGCCGATGGCGATTGGACGTCGGCCGTCCTCGCCACCATCGAGCGTCCCGGTGCGGCGCCTGTCGGTTTGGCATCCATTTCCAATGTGCACTGGTCGGACGGCGGCGCCATCGATGTCGAGCGTGTCGGCGCCGCGCTGAAGCGGCAAGGCGCGGCCTTCCTCATCGACGCCACGCACTCGGCCGGCGTCACGGCCATGGACGTGGCGCGTCTCGACCCCGATTTTGTGATCTTCCCCACCTACAAGTGGGTACTTGGCCCCTACGGCCGGGCATTCCTCTATGTGGCGAAGCGGCATCAAAACGGATTGCCGCTCGAGCAGACGTCCTATGGGCGGCGTGACGTGCGCGCCGAGCAACAGGTCTATTTCACCGACCTGCGCCATTTACCGGATGCGCGGCGCTTCGATATGGGCGAGCGTGACCACTTCATTTCGATGGAAATGGCGGCCATCGGCATGGAGATGATGGCGCAGTGGGGATCGGCGGCAATCGTCGAACGGCTGGCGATGCTGACGGAGCGTATTGCGGCCGGCGTGCGAGATCTGGACGTTTCGGTGCCCGATACGCGCCACCGGGCGCCGCACGTCTTGAGCTTGGGATTCCCCGGCGGCATGCCAGCGGGACTCATCGAGACTCTGGCTGCCGACAACATCTACGTCGCGCCGCGATTGGGCCGGATGCGCATCTCCCCCCATGTTTACAATGACGAAGCGGACTGTGACCGCCTCGTCGAGGCGCTCAAAAAACGGCTGCACGGATGAGCCGAGGTCGCGTCCTCCACCAGCGTGGTCCTGGGGTTCGGTCGGCTGTCATGTGACTGTCATGCAGCCTCGGTATAGCCCGTCCAGGTGCGGGATGGGCCGGCCCGCGTCCACCGACGACTGAGCAAACCGGCCCGTCGATTTCCGGAGGCGTTATGCGCTCTTTCGTATTGGCCGCAGCTCTCGCAGCAACCCTGCCGACGGCTGCATTGGCCCAAACCGTGCAGCTCGATCCTGGCTTGGTCGATTACAAACAGGTTTCGGGCGTGTCGGGCTCGATCAAGTCGATCGGCTCTGATTCTCTCAACAACCTCATGACGTTATGGGCGGAAGGGTTTCGCGGCAGCTACCCCAACGTCCAAGTCGAGATCGAAGGCAAGGGCTCGACGACAGCCCCACCCGCGCTGGTGGCCGGCACGGCCCAGTTCGGCCCGATGTCGCGCCCCATGAAGGGTGCCGAGATCGACAGCTTCGAGAAGAAATTCGGCTACAAGCCAACCGCGATCCGCACCGCAGTCGACGCGTTGGCCGTTTATGTCCACAAAGACAACCCAATCAAGTGCCTGAGCCTGCAGCAGGTCGACGCGATGTTCTCCAAGACGCGGCGCGGCGGCGAAAAGGCCGAAATCGCGACATGGGGCCAGCTCGGTCTGACCGGCGACTGGGCCGCACGGCCGATCTCCCTCTACGGCCGCAATTCGGCCTCGGGAACCTACGGCTACTTCAAGGAAGTGGCCCTCTTCAACGGCGACTACAAAGACAGCGTCAAGGAGCAGCCCGGCTCGTCGACCGTGGTGCAGGGCGTGGCCTCCGATATCGCCGGTGTCGGCTATTCGGGAATCGGCTACAAGACTGCCGATGTGAAAGCGGTGCCGATCGCGGCCAAGACTGGCGAAGCCTGCTATGAGGCGACCCCGGAAAATGCGTACGCGGGCGATTTCCCGATCGCGCGGTTCCTGTACGTTTACGTCAACCGCAACCCGGCTCAGCCTCTCGATCCCGTGCGCACCGAATTCATCCGGTTCATGCTGTCGAAGCAGGGTCAGCAGGCGACCCTCAAGGACGGCTACTTCCCCGTCGCGGCAAGGACGGCCCAGGCTGACCTGAAAGCGGTCGGCTTGGACAAGTGAGTTTGCCTTGCGGGCATGCTATGCCGTGCCCGCCACCTTTCGACAGCTACTCGAGTGGCGCGGCCGCAACGGTCGCCTCGGTTCGTTTGGTGATGCCGCTTGGTATTGAGCGTCGGATGACTGGAGACTGTGATGGACGCGCGAGTCGAGGCCGAAAAACCCGAGTCGGCGCCGCGCCTCCCTCGGCGCCCGCATCAAACGCGATGGTCCGTCAAGGCCATGGACAAAGCCGCTGACTGGATCATCAAGATCGGCGGCATTTTCGTCATTCTCGCCGTCTTCGGCATCATGGCGTTTTTGGTTCGCGTCGTGGTGCCGCTGTTTCTGGCCGGTGAGCTGGAAAGTCGCAGCCAGCACACCTACGAAGCCGTCACCCAGACCGTGCTCGCCGAGACGGACGATTACCACACCATATTGGCGCTGGTGCAGAAAGACGGGACGGTGCGCCTGTCGCACCTCGGAACGGGCCAGTCGCTGAAGCCGATCGCCTTCGAATTCGAGAGCCGCAAGGCGACCGCCTTTGCGCGAACCCTGGCGACGGGCGACCTCGCGTTCGGGTTCGACGACGGCAGTGTCGCATTCGGTAAGCTGACCCTGGCCGCGACGGTTCTGGCCGCCGCCGATCTGCCCAAAGATGCGAGGAGTCTGGGCCAGCGCGACTGGACGGACGGGTCCGCCGTGTACTCCCGCATTCCGGGCAACCAGATCCGCCGCGTCGAAGCGGCGGTCCAAATCGAGCCCGCGCAGAAGGTCGCCGACGGACCGATCGTCTCGATCGACACGCATGTGGCAGGCACCGCCGAGCGCCCCACGCGAACGTTCGTGACCATTGATTCGGCGGGACGCGTGCGCCTGTCGCGCGCCGAAAGCCGGGTCAATGCGATGACGGGCGCCGTCCGCACGATCGTGGCGACGACGGAAATGCCCGATCTGCCCACCGGCATCGAGCTCAAGAGCGCCTTCACCGTGGACGGGGGCGATCAAGTCTACATCCCCGACGTCGGCGGCACGATCTGGCGCTACGACACGCGCGACTTCAAAGCGCCTCGCCTCGCCGAAAAAGTGAAGGTTTTGCCGGACGGGGTTCGGCTGACGGCCATCGGCTTCCTCATCGGCGAGCAGTCTCTGGTGGTCGGCGGCTCCGACGGGGCCGTCGATGTGTTCTTCCGGCTCCCCCGCGCAGACGCGCCGTCGACCGACGGTTTCACGCTCGTGCGGGCGCACCAGTTGGAACCCCAACCCGTCGCCGTGGTGGCACTGGCGCCGAGCCCCCGTTCGAAAATGTTCGCCACCGCCGATATCTCCGGCAACGTCTGGCTGCGCCATTCGACGAGCCGGCAGACCCTGCTGAAACTCCCCCGAATCGGTGACGCGGAGCGCACGTTGACGCTGTTGATGGGGCCTCGCGAGGACAGCATCATCGCCGTATCCGAAAGCGGGCGCACGACGACGTGGCAAGTGAATGTGCCTCATCCCGAAACGACCTGGAGCACGATCTTCGGGCGCGTCTGGTATGAAGGTTACGATCGACCGGGGCTGACGTGGCAGTCGTCCTCCGGCACCGATCAGTTCGAGCCGAAATTCAGCCTCGTGCCGTTGATTTTCGGCACGCTGAAGGCGACATTCTACGCGCTCCTCTTCGCCGTGCCGCTGTCACTGGCCGCTGCCGTTTACACCAGCGAATTCGTGCCCCCATCCGTTCGCCAGACTGTGAAGCCCGCGATGGAAATGATGGCCTCTCTGCCGTCCGTCGTGCTGGGCTTCATCGCTGCGCTGATCCTCGCCCCTCTGGTCGAGACCTGGATCGCGGCCGTGCTGATGCTGTTCGTGATGATCCCGCTGTCGCTGCTGGTGGCGGGATATCTGTGGCAGTTCATCCCCGGACATCTGGCGCGGCGCTGGCACGGGCTCGTGCGCTTTGCCGTCGTGGGCGCGACGGTCGGCATCGGCGGCTGGCTGGCGTTTGGGCTATCGGGACCGCTGGAGACGCTGTTCTTCGCCGGCAACCTCAAAGCCTGGGCCAATCGCGATATCGGTTCTGGCATCCCGTTCATGACGTTGATCCTCACCCCGCTCGCGGCCTTCGCGCTGGCTTATGTCCTGCGCAGCAGCGTGGGCGAAGTGTTGGCGCAGCGGATGCGGCGCGCCTCCCCGACCACGGCCGCCGCAATCGATATCGGCCGGTGGGTCGTGCATGTCGGTGCCGCCGTGTTGCTGGCGCTGGTGGTTGCCTCGACGCTGGCCGCCCTGGGCTTCGATCCGCGCGGCGGCGTGGTGGACACCTACGTCCAGCGCAACACGCTGATCGTCGGCTTCGCCATGGGGTTCGCCGTGATCCCGATCGTTTACACGATCAGCGAGGACGCGTTGAATGCGGTGCCCGAGCATCTGCGTGCGGCCGCACTCGCCTGTGGCGCCACCAAATGGCAGACGGCCACCCGCATCATTCTGCCGACAGCCCTGTCGGGAATTTTCGCTGCCGTGATGATCGGTATGGGCCGGGCGGTCGGGGAAACCATGATTGTCGTCATGGCGGCGGGCAACACGCCGATCCTCGAGTGGAACATCTTCAACGGCCTGCGCGCACTGTCGGCCAACATCGCCGTCGAGCTGCCCGAGGCGGTCAAAGACGGTTCTCTCTACCGCATGTTGTTTCTCGCCGCGCTGACGCTGTTCGTGATGACGTTCATCGTCAACACCATCGCCGAGATCATCCGTCAACGCTTCCGCCAGCGCGCGGTCTCGCTGTAACCGTGAACCGAGGTTCGTCCGTCATGTCCGCCACCACGGCTGAAAAACCGGCTCGAGACGCGCACGGCGCCCCCGATCGGGGCCGCGCCCGCCGTGAGCGCGTGACCGATCTCGCCGCCAACGGCGAGCCGGCGCAATGGCTGCTCGGCGGCGCGCTGGCCGTCGGCCTCGCGATGATCGCGGGGCTGCTGGGCCTCATTTTATGGAATGGCATCGTCACGTTCTGGCCCAAGCCCCTGGAAGTCGTGCGCCTCGTCAATGGCACCGTCATTGCCGGTGAACCGACCCGGTCGGAGGCCTACAAGGTTCCCGCGGAACTGCTCGAGGCGCTGCCGCCGGACACACGCGCAGGCATTGTCCGCAACGGCGGCTTTGCCAACCGCACGCTCTACAAGGTCGGTAATTTCGATATCTACAACGATGATTTTCGCTGGGTCTCCGACTACGAGGTGGCGGAACGGTCGCGGCCCGCCGATCTCGTTTTCCTCGAGCGCCTGGAATGGGGCGTCGCCATCGGCCGCATCTCCAAGGTCGTCGCTGACGGACGCGACGTGACAGCGGATCGCGGGGCCATCGCGTCAGCCCACGAGGTCGCACGCCGACGCTGGGACACCATCCGCCATATCGAGCGGCGACGCATCGGCGACATCAATTACGAGATCGAACACGAGCGTTTGGCGCTGCGCAAGCTGGCGTTGCAGGCGAGTAACAGCGGTCCCGTCTACGCGGCAGCCGAGGCCCGAGCCAACGTGCGCATCGCAGAACTCGGCAAGCGCTACGAGGCCCTTGCGGGTGAAGCGGTGGCGCTCAAGCAAGTGGACGAGCAGTCGACGTTCGCTTTCACCGAGATCGGTGGCGCCGAGAAGTCGCAAAGACTCTCGGGCATCGTGCGCTACTACGCCGCCAATGACATCGGCCTTCTCGACAAGCTGGCGATTTATTTTTCCCGGTGGGCGGAGTTCCTCACCGACGAACCACGCGAAGCCAATACCGAAGGTGGCGTGCTGCCCGCCATTTTCGGCACATTCACGATGACGCTGCTGATGGTGGTTCTCGTCGCGCCGTTCGGCGTGATCACCGCGCTCTATCTGCGCGAGTATGCGCGGCAGGGACCGATCGTCTCCGCCGTGCGGATTTCGGTCAACAATCTCGCGGGCGTGCCAGCCATCGTCTACGGCGTGTTCGGGCTGGGGTTCTTCGCCTATATCCTCGGTGGCTCGATCGATCAGATATTTTTCCCCGAACGCCTGCCGAGCCCCACGTTCGGCACCGGAGGTCTGCTCTGGTCGGCGTTGACGCTGGCGCTGCTCACCGTCCCCGTGGTCATTGTTGCCACCGAAGAAGCGCTCGCCGCCGTGCCGCGCTCGACGCGGGAAGGCGCGCTGGCGTGTGGCGCCTCCAAGTGGCAGATGATCCAGCGCATCGTTCTGCCCCGCGCCATGCCGGGCATCATGACAGGCCTCATCCTGGCGATGGCGCGGGGTGCCGGTGAAGTGGCGCCGCTGATGCTCGTCGGTGTCGTCAAGCTCGCCCCGGAGCTGCCGATCGATCATCACTTTCCGTTCCTTCACCTCGAGCGCAGCTTCATGCACTTGGGCTTCCACATCTTCGATGTGGGATTTCAATCACGCAATTCCGAAGCCGGCAAGCCGATGGTTTTCGTCACGACGCTGCTGCTCATCGCGCTGATCTTCGTCATGAACATCACGGCTATCATGGTCCGCAATCGCCTCAAGCGGCGGTTCCAGGGCAGCACGTTTTAAATTCGAAAGCACACCGCCATGCCGACGACGACGCTGACCCCGGACAAGACCTCCTATCATGTGCAGCTCGGACCCGACGGTGAGAGCTTCAAGGTCGCCGACTTCAATCTGTGGTACGGCGCCAAGCAGGCGCTGTTCGACATCGAGATGAGCCTGCAGCGTGGGCTCGTGACGGCGATCATCGGTCCGTCGGGCTGCGGAAAATCGACCCTACTACGCTGCATGAACCGCATGAACGACCTCGTCGAGGGCTTGCGTGTGGCAGGCAGCATGACGCTGGACGGCACCGACATCTATGCGCCCGGCGTCGACGTGATCGCACTGCGCAAACGCATGGGGATGGTGTTCCAGAAACCCAATCCCTTCCCGATGTCGATCGCGGAGAACGTCGTGTTCCCACTGCGCGTCGACGGCGTGCGCGACAAGGCTACGCTGGAGGAAACGGTTGAACGCGCGCTCAAGGGCGCAGCTTTGTGGGACGAGGTGAAAGACCGCCTCAACGAAAGCGCCTTGAGTCTGTCGGGTGGCCAGCAGCAGCGTCTGTGCATTGCGCGCGCGGTTGCCGGTGACCCCGAAGTGCTGCTGATGGACGAGCCCTGCTCGGCGCTGGACCCGATCGCCACCAGCCGCATCGAAGAACTGATCGACGAGCTCAAGGGCCGCTATACGATCATCATCGTCACGCACAACATGCAGCAGGCCGGTCGCGTCTCCGACAACACGGCCTTCATGTATCTGGGTCGCCTGATCGAATACGGCGACACCCAGACCGTGTTCACCGGCCCCAAACTCCGCCGCACCCAGGATTATGTCACCGGCCGCTTCGGGTGACGATCGGGTTGGGTCGATCGGCAGAACACTGAGGCGTTGACAGTGCGTGACCTTCGAGCCCATCGGCCTTGCTTGACCCGACCCACGGCCCAAACACCTCACGTGTCCTGCCACCTCGCGCTGCCCCATCCTGTTTTCCGGCCGAAGCAGTGCGGCAGCGCTGCGCAGAGCCGGGATCACGTCGGCGAGGGTCCAGAGCGACGGTGACCTGCGTGCTCATTCGGATAGCAGTACCGCAGTGCCCATTTGCATCCGCCGCGATCCCGGATGGCCGCGCCAAGGGCGCGTCCTCCGGGAAGCAGAAGAGGCGACAAACTCAGCGATTGATTTGTCCTACGACCTCGTTCTACCCGACCTCGTCCGATGTGTTCATCTCGTTGGGCCTGCGTTATAAGTCGCCTCGTGCGGCACTTCGCGTGACGTTTAGAGGCGGCCGGTAGGCCTCGGTCCATCTGCACTCTAGCGACTCAAGGGTGAGGGCAGGGAGGGCGGACGACGCATTCTGGCCCTTCCCCTATCCATGACAATGGAGAGTTTCGGTTGATCGACGCTAGTGCCCTCGATTTGATCCTGAGGGGAGATCCCACGCTCTATGCGATCGTGAGGCTGTCGCTGGTCGTGACGCTGTCGGCGACGATCCTTGCTGCACTCGTCGGGTTTCCCTTTGGTGCCATCGTGGCGCTGACACGGTTTCCAGGGCGCACGGTGGTGGTCGTGGCCTTGAACGCCCTGATGGGCCTGCCGCCGGTTGTCGTCGGCCTCCTCATTTATTTGCTGCTGTCGCGGTCCGGCCCCCTCGGGCACCTGGGCATTCTGTTCACACCGACGGCCATGATCATCGCCCAAGCGCTCCTCATCGGCCCGATCATCGCCGCACTCACCCGGCAGGTGATCGAAGACCTGTGGGCCGAATACCGCGATGAATTGACGGCCATGAACGTCGGCCCCCTGGCGCGGATGCGGGCGTTGCTGTGGGATGCGCGGTTCTCGCTCGCCACCATCGTGCTCGCCGGCTTTGGGCGAGCGTCGGCGGAGGTCGGCGCGGTGATGATCGTCGGCGGCAACATCGACGGCTTCACGCGCGTCATGACGACGACGATCGCGCTCGAAACCTCGAAGGGTAATCTCGCGCTCGCCCTCGGTCTGGGGATCGTGCTGATCACCATTATTCTCGCCATCAATGCGCTCGCCTGGGGTGTGCGCGGTTGGGGGCTGCGCCGTGCGGGATGATAGGGTGTGCACTGCACCGAGCCTGCTACCGCTCGACTTCGAGGGCATTCGCGTCTCCGCAGGAGGCACGGTGATTCTCACCGCCGTCACGCTGACCATCGCGGCCGGCCCACCCACGATTCTGATCGGTCCCAACGGATCGGGTAAAACCACGCTTCTGCGCCTCGCCATGGGCCTGATCGAACCGGAGGCGGGGCACCTCACGTTCGGGGGTCGCTCGTTCGCCACCTCGCGCCGTCGTGCGATTGTCTTTCAACGTCCCGTCATGCTGCGCCGAACCGTCGCCGCCAATGTCGCCTTCGCGCTCCGTGCCGCTCGGCACCCCGCCGATAACGCCGCCGTACAGGCCCTGCTCGCTCGCGTCGGCTTGACCGCCCTCGCCGATCGTCCAGCGCGGCGGTTATCGGGTGGCGAACAACAACGCTTGGCGCTCGCCCGCGCGCTGGCCGGCGACCCCGAAGTGCTGTTCCTCGACGAGCCGACCGCCAGCCTCGACCCCGCGCAAACGAAACTCGTCGAGGACATCATCGCGGGCGTCGCCGCCTCCGGCGTCAAGGTCGTCATGGCGACGCACGATCTGGGCGAAGCGCGCCGACTTGCCGGTGACGTCGTCTTTCTTGTCGGAGGCCGCATTGTCGAACATGCTCCGGCGGCGCGCTTTTTCTCGACACCAGCCAGTGAAGCCGCCCGGCGATTCCTCGCGGGCGATCTGGTTTTGTAGAACAGGGGGCTTGAATGGTTGATCGTTTTATTCGCTTGTTCGCTGTCGCTGTCGCTGTCGCTGTCGCTGTCTGCGGGCTCACCGCCCCGGCATCGGCGCAAGACAAGTCGACCGTCGTCGCCTCGACCACCTCGACGCAGGACTCGGGCCTCTTCGGCCACATCCTGCCCTTGTTCCAGGCGAAGACCGGCATCACCGCGAAGGTGATCGCGCAAGGTACGGGACAAGCCCTCGACACCGCGCGTCGCGGAGACGCCGACGTGGTGTTCGTGCACGCCAAGGCGCAGGAGGAAAAGTTCGTCGCCGATGGATTTGGCGTGAAGCGCTATGACGTCATGTACAACGACTTCGTGCTGATCGGGCCGAAGGCCGATCCGGCGTCGATCAACGGCAGCAGGGATATCGTCGGCGCCCTGAAAGCGATCACCGCCAAGGCTGCACCCTTCGTGTCGCGCGGCGACAAGTCGGGCACGCACACGGCGGAACTGGCGCTGTGGAAAGCCGCCGAACTCGACCCCGCCGCCGCCAAACCCGCTTGGTATCGCGAGATTGGCCAGGGTATGGGGGCTGCGCTCAATACGGCCGGCTCGATGGGCGCTTATGTGCTGTCGGATCGCGGTACGTGGCTCGGCTTCAAAGCCAAAGGCGACCAAACCATTGTCGTCGAAGGTGACCAGCGCCTGTTCAATCCCTACGGCATCATACTGGTGAACCCGGCCCGCCACCCCGCCGTGAAAGCCGACCTCGGCCAAACCTTCATCGACTGGATCCTCTCCGCTGAAGGCCAAGCCGCCATCGCCAGCTACCAAATCGACGGCAAACAATTGTTTTTTCCGAATGCCGGGAGATCGTGAAGGCTCAAACCCGAGCAGATTTTTTAGGGGCGCGCTTCTTCTTGGGACGCGCAGAATGATCACGAGCCCGCGCAGCCATTTCTTCGGCGATCAACTCTGCCGCCCGAGCTTCGACTTTCTTTCTGCGTTCCTCCGGCAACCTCGTCAATATCTCGTCGGACGGAACAGTTCGATACTTCTTTTCCACTTCGACCTCGATTTTTTGAAACCTACCCCGCCCGAAATCCGATAACGCCCACCACGGCGTTCCCCGCCTCCGTCTCCAGCTCGCTCTGGGCGAGCGCCACTGCCTGATCCAGCGTTTCGACGCCGGAGAGATCGACGAGGTGGGCGGAGAAATGAATGAGCAGGCCGAGCGACGTGGTGTGCGAGCTGTCACCGCTCGCTGCCGTCCACACGTCGTGGATCGTCTGTGCCGCTTCAGTTGCCGTCGTCGTGCGCACCAGCGCGCGACTGCGCTGCATGCGGATGGCGCCCGCGCGGTCGACGACGCGAACGGCGCCGAAGCCATGGGATGTGCTGCGGTAGGTGCGTAAGCCGGTTGTCTCGGCCGCTAAAGTCAGGGTATCGGGCGCCAGGCTCATGGAGCGAGCGGCGATGGACCGGGCCTCGCGCTCGGGGATCGAGCCACCGGGATCTTTCACGTGCATTTCGGCGGCGCCCATCGCGATCGCCCGCACGCGATGAGTCAGCCGATCGACCTCGACCGTCACATCGACGCTGCGCGCGTCGGCACCTAGGCGCACGGCGGCCTCCAGCGCCTCCCGGCGGATGGCCTGGAGATCCTCGGGCTGGGGATGGGGAATGATGCGCTCCACCACGTCGCGCACCAGTGCCAATGCGACACCGATGGAGGAGATGACCTCCGCGTCTTCGGAAATTTCGTGCTTTAGACCTGCCCGCTCCGACAGGCGCGGGATCAGCGCTGCCGCGCCACCGCCCTCGCCGATCAGCAGGCATTGGTCCGTGTCGAGCTGGTATTCGGCGATGAGCCCGTGGATGACTGGAATGACCTTGTCCGTGGCGCAATCGAGTACGGCGCGGGCAGCATCATCGACGCTCGTGCCCAAAAACTCCGCAAGCGCTGCAAATGCCCGCCGCGCCGCCTCTGGGTTGCCGTGCGCGTGCAGCCCCGGCTGCGTATAGCCCAGCACATTGGCCGCGCACGTCGTGGTCAGCGCATAGCGCGCACCATTGGCGACCCGCACCGCAACATGATCGCCGCCATCGCCCGCCAGCGGCTCGAACAGCTCGACCTTCGGATCGACGATATCGCCTTCGTCGGCGAACGCCGCATAGGCGAGCCCGGCGATGTGGGCGCTGCGGGGGCCGACATCGATCAAGCGGCCCGGCATCGCGCGAATCAGGCTGCCCCCGGCAATGCCGATGACGCGCACGTCGAGCGAGCTGACATAGGTTTCATGTCCGCCGACCCGCGCATAGGTGATGGTCGGGCGGCCGTTGCGGACGACGCCGACGTTGGTCGATGTGCCGCCGACTTCGCAATAGATGCCGTCCGACACGCGCAGATGCATCAGCGCCCCGGCGACGCTGGCGGCGGGCCCCGACAGCATTGTCATGGCCGGACGTCGGCGCATCTCGCGGATGTCCATGACGCCGCCGTCGCCGCGCATGATCATCAAGGGCGCGGCGATGCCGGCCTCGCGGACGCTGGCCTCCGTCATCGTGGCCGTCTCGTTCATCCGCGGCAGGATGGACGCGTTCAGCACGGCTGTGCGCGTGCGCGTGGTGAGGCCGTAGAGGCGCGTGATCTCGTGGCCGCAGGTGGTCAGCAGACCGGCCTCTGCGCCCAGCCGGCGCACGAGTTCTTCGCTGCCCGTGTTGTCCACACCGAATGCCGCTGAAGCGACCAGGACCTCTGCACCCTCGGCTTTCAGCCCCGCGATGGTCGCCCGAATGTCGTCCTCGGTCATCGCGTCAGTGACGAGGAATCGGTTGGCGGTGCCGAGCATGCGCCCCGGCGCCAGCTCGATTGCATCGATGCGTACCTGCGGCTCGGCCAGCTTCGCTGCGTTCTGCCCCGACATCCCAAGCACACCGACTGTCGCCACGTCGCCTTCGAGCAGCGCATTGGTGGCCTGCGTCGTACTGTGGGCGATGAAGACGACCTCTTCGGGTGCCACCCCCGATTGGGCCAGCACGGTGCGGAACACCTCGACGACGCCGCTGGCCACGCCGCGCGCATGACTGTGCGTTGTCGGCACCGAAAAGCGGCCGACGACGGCCCGCGTCGCATTGTCGATCAGTACCGCCTTGGTGAACGTGCCGCCCACATCGATGCCGATGCGATAGGCCCGTTGTGGGGCATCCCCGTCCCTAGCCATGGATCGACCACCACTGCGCGCAGCGCCGCTCGAGGACGCGTATCTTCACCATCCCATACCGCCTCTTCGATTCCGCCGGAGAGGCCAGCATAAGCGGCGCCTCCCATCGACGCGACGGTGGCGCGTTGCCGCGCTGGCGAACGCCTCGTGTCACCATCTGGGCATCGCCATCGAGAAGCGCACGCGTGCAAGTACCCCTGAGGCATGCCAACATGGGGCGGCAGCTATAGTGGGACACGCGCGAGCATGAGCTATCTTTTCGGTGACGCCCTGCGCGCGCGCATCGCTGGCCACCTGCAAGCCTTTTCCCACCGGCCGATCGAAGACACGACGCTGCGCAAAGCAGCCGTCGTGATCGTTATCGCCGAGACGATCGGCGACGGCGCCTTCCCCGAGGGTCAGGCCTGCGTGCTGCTCACCCGCCGGTCTGCCCACCTGCGCCGGCATGCAGGGCAGTTCGCCCTGCCGGGGGGCCGCCTCGACGAGGGCGAAACGCTGGAACAGGCGGCGCTGCGCGAGTTGCACGAGGAGCTGCGCCTCGAATTGCAGCCCGATGCGATCCTGGGCACTCTCGATGACTATCCTACACGCTCGGGCTTTGCGATTACGCCGATCGTGGCCTGGGGCGGGCCGGCACGCGACATCGTCCCCGACCCGGCCGAGGTGGCGCTTCTCCATCGCATCCCATTGACTGATCTGGATAATCCAGGGATTCCCCACCTCGAATCGAAAGGTGAAGGCGAACCACCCGTGATGTCCGCGCCGCTGGCGACGTTGGGGCATCGAATTTACGCGCCGACAGCCGCCTTGCTCTATCAGTTCCGCGAAGTCGCCATGCACGGGCGGCCGACGCGGGTGGCCCATTTCGACCAACCGAAGTTCGCCTGGCGCTGACGGAGCTCGAATCGCCGCCAATTTCGAGCGCCGAACCCATTGACAGCCGAACGGAGCGCCGGTAATTACCACGCGGCGCCTAGCACTCTCCTCGGGTGAGTGCTAACAGTCGCCGATCCCGTCGAACGACCAACCGGGCACGTTTTCCCGCGCCCGCTCATCCGGAGCACACCTCGAATGAAATTCCGTCCCCTCCACGACCGCGTCGTCGTGCGTCGCACCGACAGCGAGACGAAGACCGCCGGCGGCATCATCATCCCCGACACCGCCGCCGAGAAGCCCCAGCAGGGCGAAGTCGTTGCCGTCGGTCCCGGCGCGCGCGACGAAGCCGGCAAGCTGATCCCCATCGACCTCAAGACTGGTGACAAGGTGCTGTTCGGCAAATGGTCGGGCACCGAAGTGAAGATCGACGGCAAAGAGCTGCTGATCATGAAAGAGAGCGACGTGATGGGTGTGTTGCAGAAGTGACGTGCAGGCGTGAGTGGTGAATGGTGGGTGGTGAGTGGTTTTTCGCCCTCCCACGCCGGCCCCACTCTCGGTTCTCTCTTCACCACTGACCACTGGCCACTCACTACTCACCATTTACTCAGTCCCACCTCCCTAGTTCAGGATTCCCCGAAATGGCAGCAAAAGACGTCAAATTTTCTGTCGATGCGCGCGAGAGAATGCTGCGCGGCGTCGACATCCTCGCCAACGCCGTCAAGGTGACGCTCGGCCCCAAGGGCCGCAACGTCGTCATCGAAAAGAGCTTCGGTGCGCCCCGCACGACCAAGGACGGCGTCACCGTCGCCAAGGAAATCGAGCTCGAGGACAAGTTCGAAAATATGGGCGCGCAGATGGTGCGCGAAGTCGCCCAGAAGACCAACGACGTGGCCGGTGACGGCACCACCACGGCGTGCGTGCTGTCGCAGGCGATCGTGCGCGAAGGCATGAAGGCCGTTGCCGCCGGCATGAACCCGATGGATCTGAAGCGCGGCATCGACAAGGCCGTCGCCCAGGTGATCGAAGAAATCGGCAAGCGCGCCAAGAAGGTGAAGAACTCGAGCGAAATCGCCCAGGTCGGCACCATCTCCGCCAACGGCGAAAAGGCGATCGGCGACATGATCGCCGAGGCCATGCAGCGCGTCGGCAACGAAGGCGTCATCACCGTCGAAGAGGCCAAGAGCCTCGAGACCGAACTCGAAGTGGTCGAAGGCATGCAGTTCGACCGCGGCTATCTCTCGCCCTACTTCATCACCAACGCCGAGAAAATGATCGCGGAACTCGAGGACCCCTACATCCTCATCCACGAGAAGAAGCTGTCGGGCCTACAGGCCATGCTGCCGCTGCTCGAAGCCGTCGTGCAGACGGGCAAGCCGCTGCTGATCATCGCCGAAGAAGTCGAGGGTGAGGCGCTCGCCACGCTCGTCGTCAACAAGCTGCGCGGCGGCCTCAAAGTCGCGGCCGTGAAAGCTCCCGGCTTCGGCGATCGCCGCAAGGCCATGCTGGAAGACATCGCCTGCTTGACCAACGGTCAGGTGATCTCCGAAGACCTCGGCATCAAGCTCGAGAACGTCACGATCGACATGCTGGGACGCTCCAAGCGCGTCACGATCGAGAAAGAAAACACCACGATCGTCGACGGCGCCGGCAAGAAAAAAGACATCGAAGCCCGCGTCAACCAAATCAAGGCCCAGATCGAAGAGACGTCGTCGGACTACGATCGCGAGAAGCTGCAGGAGCGTTTGGCCAAATTGGCCGGCGGCGTTGCGGTGATCAAGGTCGGCGGCGCCACCGAGATCGAAGTGAAGGAGCGCAAGGACCGCGTCGACGACGCGCTCAATGCGACCCGTGCAGCGGTAGAAGAAGGCATCGTGCCCGGCGGCGGCGTGGCTCTCCTGAAGGCGATCAGCGCCATCACCGTCAAGGGTGACAACGAGGACCAGGACGCCGGCATCCAGATCGTGCGCAAGGCCCTGCAGGCTCCGATCCGCCAGATCGCCGAGAACGCCGGCGTCGAAGGCTCGATCGTGGTCGGCAAGGTGCTCGACTCGCGCGGCGCGACCTTCGGCTACGACGCTCAGGCCGACGAGTACGGCGACATGATCGAAAAGGGCATCATCGACCCGGCCAAGGTCGTGCGCACGGCGCTGCAAGACGCAGCTTCGATCGCAGGCTTGCTCATCACCACGGAAGCCGGCGTCGCCGAAGCGCCGAAGAAGAAAGACAGCCACGCCGGCCACGACCACGGCGGCGGCATTGGCGGCATGGGCGGAATGATGTAAGTTGTCCACCTGATCGCACGACAATCGCAGGGCCGCGCCAGACATCTGGTGCGGCCCATTTTCGTGGTGGGCGTGTGATGCTGGTCGCTTACTGGAGTTCCAGTGAGCGGATCGTGACGTGGCTCGGCGTTTGGGAGCGGAGCGTTACTCGGCTGCCACCTGTCCGCCCATCGCCGCGCTTCTCGCCGCATCGGAATAGATGGCGGTGCGGCGGTCTTCGGGGGCGTCGCCGTAGAAGGTGGTGCGCAGACGCGGCGTGCGGCCCGCATCGCGGATCAGTTGTTCCAAGGCGTCGGGTGTCATCTCCTGGCCGAACGCGGCGCCGGCCGCGCGCGTAATCGACTCGTTCATCAGCGTGCCGCCGACATCGTTGCAACCGGCCGCCAGACACAGCGCGGCGCCCTCCGGGCCCATCTTGACCCACGACGCCTGAATGTTGGTGATGACCGGATCGAGCACGAGACGGGCGACCGCATGCACGAGCACGCTTTCGCGGAACGTCGGCCCTTTGCGGGCCTGGCCGCGCAGGTAAATGGGACTTTCCATGTGCACGAAAGCCAGCGGCACCAGCTCCGTAAAGCCACCGGTCTTTTCCTGCAACGCGCGCACGCGCAGCAGATGGCGCGCCCAGTGCCGGTAGTGGTCAACGTGGCCGAACATGATCGTGGCCGTGCTCTTGAGGCCGACGGCGTGCGCGGCCTCCATCACTTCGAGCCATTCGTCGGTCTTGATTTTGTCGGGGCACAGGACTTGGCGCACCTCGTCGTCGAGAATTTCGGCAGCCGTGCCGGGTAGGCTCGACAACCCGGCCGCTTTCAAGCGCGCGAGGTATTCCTTCAGCGGCAGGTTCGACGTTTTGGCACCGGTCCACACTTCCAGCGGCGAGAAGGCGTGCACGTGAATGTCGGGCGCGCCGATCTTCACGGCTTCCACGATGTTGAAATAGGTCTGGCCCGTATAGCGCGGACCGATGCCCCCTTGCAGGCAGACCTCGGTCGCGCCGCGCTCCCAGGCTTGGCGCGTGCGCTCGGCGATCTCCTCGAGCTCGAGGTCATAGGGTTTGTCGCGATGATCGGTCGACAAGCGGCCCTTCGAGAACGCGCAGAACTTGCACCCGTAAGTGCACATGTTCGTATAATTGATGTTGCGATTGACGACGTAGGTGACGACATCGCCGTTGCGACGCCGGCGCAGATCGTCAGCCGCTTTGCACACCGCCGAGAAGTCGTCGCCCCGCGCATCGAACAGCGCGGTGATTTCGGCCTCGTTGGGCACATGCCCCGCAGCCACGCGATCCAGAATGCGCGCGATCGGCGCCGAGCGCGCCGGCCGGCCGCTCCGCACCAGAATGGCGTCGCTGTGCGGTGGGTCTTGCGCGGCGTCGCCCGGCGCCCAGTCGTCCTCGCGGCCCAGTCCCGCAGTGTCGATCGAACGCAGCACGGGCGTCACGAGCGGCTTCGACAGCCAGCGCGGCGCATCGAGCGCGTAAGACGGATAGATCGCGGTGCGCTCGGCCAAGGTGCGGCCAGCGCTTCGGGTCGCCTCGCGCAGATGGTCGAGCTGCGGCCAGGGGCGCTCCGGGTTGACGTGATCGGGCGTCACGGGCGACACGCCGCCCCAATCGTTGATGCCGGCGGCGACGAGCTGGCCCATGGCGTCGGGTTGCAGGTTGGGCGGCGCCTGGATGTTCATGGCGGGGCCGAGGATCAAGCGCGCGGCCGCGATCGTCCAGAGGTGATCCTCGAGCGACGGTTCGGGCGCCTGGGCCATGCGCGTGTCGGGCTTGGCGCGGAAGTTCTGGATGATGACTTCCTGGATGTGGCCATGGGCGTCATGGCTGTCGCGAATGGCGAGCAGCGCATCGATGCGTTCGGCGCGCGTCTCGCCGATGCCGATGAGAATGCCTGTCGTGAACGGCACGCCCGCGCGACCGGCGGCCTCGAGGGTGGCCAGACGGACGGCGGGATCTTTGTCAGGGGAGCCGAAATGGGGCCCGCCGCGCTCCGACAAGCGGTTCGACGATGTTTCCAGCATGATGCCCATGCTCGCCGACACCTCGCGCAGCCGGCGGATTTCGTCCTCGCTCATGACGCCGGGATTGAGATGCGGCAGCAGCCCGGTTTCCTTCAGGACGAGCCGCGCGCATGCCTCGAGATAATCGAGCGTCGTCGCATGTCCGAGGGCTGCCAACGCATCGCGGGCGACCGCATAGCGCAGCTCCGGCTTGTCGCCGAGCGTGAACAACGCCTCCTTGCAACCGGCGGCCTGTCCGGCGCGCGCAATAGCCAACACCTCGTCGGGTGACAGGTATGGAGATTTCAACTCGCGCGGCGCGTGCGCGAACGTGCAGTAGTGGCACACGTCCCGGCAGAGCTGCGTCAGCGGGATGAAGACTTTCTTGGAGAACGTGACGATCGTGCCGTGGCCAGCGATCGTGGCGGCTTCAGCGCGGGCAAGGAGCGCCGCCAGATGGGTATGAGCGACGAGCGCATGCGCCGCGTCGCGCGATAATCGTTCGCCGTTGCGATCCGCCAGAAATCCATAACCTGCCCGACCGGTCAGCACCGCCAGATCGGCCGGCAGATCGATGTCGGCGCCCAGACCCTGGCCGCGAACCACCTCGGTGCGAATGCCAGCCTTTCGGGCCGCCGCCCGATGGCGCTCGAAGCTCGATGGTCCGAAGGCCGGCGCGAAAGGCGCCGGCAACGGCAGCAGCAGCGCGTTGGTGCCCTGGCCATCGATGTCGGGCGCAATCGCGGCTGCTTCCGGGCCGTGCGCGGCGGCAAGAACGGCTGCGATATCCTCGGGTGACGCGAGCGGCACATCCCCCGGCACGATCAGCGCGCGTGTGGCGCCCTCGCGAGCGGCCGCCTGTAAACCGAACCCGATGGCGGCGTTGAGATCGAAACTATCGGGTTCCGACAGCGCGATGGCCCCGCGCGTGCGCGCTGCGGCGGCAACCTCGGCATCCCGCGTGACAACCAACGTGCGCGCAATGCCCGGCACCCGCGCGAGCACGCCCAGCACGTCGCCCAACATGGCGAGCACCAAGCGCTTCCGATCGGCTGGCGCAAGCGCCGGCGCGAGCCGATGCTTGGCCTCGGCGAGGCATTTCACCGGCACGACGGCGAACGTCGTGGGTTTGCCCCCTGGCGAGCGGGTCATGAACGGTTCTCCTCGGTGGTCGTGCGCGCGTCTGCCAGCCGGCGGCAGAGCTCCACCGACGCGCGCGCCACCCTGATACGGTCGTCCAGCGTGCGCATGATCGTGTCTGCGGTCAAGACGGGTAAATCCAATTCATCGGCGAATTGCGAATCCGCCGTGTCCAGCAGGAAGCCGTCGATCAGGCCGCCATAATGCGCCACGATACTGCGGGCATCGGGCGCGAGGCCCAATTCGCCCATGATCTTGGCCGTCGGCCCCTTGATCGCCTGCCCGGCGACAATGGGCGTGACGGCAATCCGGGGGCCAGCGCAAGCGGCGAGAGCAGCGCGCCAGCCCGGAATAGCGAGCATCGGATCGATGCTGAGCCACGGGTTCGACGGACAGATGATGATACCCGCCAGGTCGGGCCGGCGCAGGGCCGCCAGGGCAGCCGGGGCAGGTGCCGCGGTGGCGGCGCCAGCGAAGGTGATCGCTCGCACCTTCGGGACGCAGCGGTGCTCGACGAAATAGGACTGAAACGCGAGCCGCCCCTGATCCGTGTCGACGAGGGTCGCCACCGGATCATCGCTCATCGGTACGACGGCTGGGCCGATCCCGAGGCTGCGACGCAGATCGTCGGTGATGGCCGACAGCGTATCGCCCCGACGCAGCCACTCGGTGCGCAGAGCATGCGTCGCCAAATCCTGGTCGCCGAGCTGGAACCACGTCGGCCCGCCCAGACGCTCCAGCGAGCCCATGAAGGCCCACGTCTCGCCCGCCAAACCCCACCCCTGCTCGGGATTGGCGCGGCCGGCCAGCGTGTAGAGCACCGTATCGATATCGGGCGACACATGCAGGCCCACATGCGTGAAGTCGTCCGCCGTGTTGACGACGATCGTGAGCTTGTCGGCCGGCAGTATCTGCGCGAGCCCGAGCGCCAGCTTGGCTCCGCCGACCCCGCCGCACAGCGCGACCCAGCTCCCGTCAATGTCTGCACTCATGGCGACCGACCCACGCTCACTCCCTGGAAGCGCATCAGCGCGCGAACTGCCGGCGCAGCACCTCGAACACTGCGCGCGCGGCTTGCGTCTCGCCGCCTTTGGGACCCAGCGGTTTGGGCTGTGGACGCCAGCCGTAAATATCGAAGTGCGTGAAGCGCGGTGACTTCGGCACGAAGCGCTTCAGGAACATGGCGCCCACGATCGCGCCCGCAAAACCGCCTTCGGAGACGTTGTTCATGTCGGCGACCGGGCTGTCGATCCAGCTCTCGTAAGGCGTGGACAGGGGCAAACGCCAGACGGGATCCCATACGGCGGTTCCGGCTGCCGTCAGGGCCGCAGCCAATGCCTCGTCGTCCGTGAAGAACGGCGGCAGTTCCGGGCCGAGCGCCACGCGCGCCGCACCCGTCAACGTGGCGAACGTGAAGAGGTAGTCGGGCTGCTCCTCATCGGCCAGCGCCAGCGCGTCGGCCAGAACGAGCCGGCCCTCTGCATCGGTGTTGCCGATTTCGACGGTCTTGCCGGAGCGGCTGCGGATCACATCGCCGGGCCGGAAGGCATCGCCCGAGATACTGTTCTCCGCCACCGCAATGAGCACCCGCAGGCGCACATCGAGCTTGTGGGCGAGGATCATGTGGCCGAGCGCCAGCACGGCCGCTGCGCCCCCCATGTCCTTTTTCATCAGCAGCATGCCGCTCGACGGCTTGATGTCGAGGCCGCCCGTATCGAAGCAGATGCCTTTGCCGACGATCGTCACCTTCGGGGCGTCGGCGCGACCCGCCGTGATGTCGATCAGGCGCGGCGCGCGGGGGCTCGCCCGACCGACGGCGTGGATCAACGGGAAGCCTTGGGCGAGGAGATCATCGCCGACGATCACGCGGATTTTGGCGCCGTGCTCAGTCGCCAGCGCACGGGCCGCCGCTTCGAGTTCGACCGGCCCCAAGTCATTGGCCGGCGTGTTGACGAGATCGCGGCCCCGCGAGATCGCCTCGACGACGGCGCGCACGGATGGCTTGTCGATGTCGGCCGGTAGCGCCAAACGCGGCAGTTGTTCGGCCTCTATCGATTTGTATCGGCGGAACCGATACGCACCCAAACCCCAGGCGACGGCGGCCAGCGTCGGATCGGCCACCTCGGAGGCGATGCGCCAGCTTCCGGCGGGCAGCAGCGTCGGCAACAGGCCCAGGAGCACGCTGGAGGGCTCCGCGCCTGCCTTCTCCGGCAGATCGCCCAGGCCGAACAGCGCGCCCGCGATGCTGCCGTCGGCGCCGGGCACAATCAGAAGTTTACGGGCCGCACCCTTGAAGCCGCAGGCCGCAATCCAGGCCCGCTGGGCCGGCGTGAAGTGCTGGACATCGCGCTCGAGCGTTTTCGGGCGGGCCAGCCAGATCGGGCGCGCGTCCGCAGTTGCGTCAGCGGCGAGAAAGAGGGCATCCGTTCGATCGGCGATTGTTGCGTCCTGCTCGCTCATGGCGTTCGGGTCCCCTCACATGGCCACACCGTTTACGCCGAAAGCGGTATCGAACTCAACGGCGGTAACGAGACGGTAACCCTTAAGCATTTATTGA
Organism: Hyphomicrobiales bacterium; assembly: GCA_031406575.1. GTDB lineage: Bacteria > Pseudomonadota > Alphaproteobacteria > Rhizobiales > Hyphomicrobiaceae. The sequence goes on along the minus strand of JANOHP010000098.1, from coordinate 17,597 downwards.
TGCATGTGTCGGAATATCACGGAAGCCAGCGGAACGAACAGACCGTTCCCGCTGCGGCCTGCAGGAGCTGACGATGTCCACACGCGCTGATGCGTTTCAAGGCTGGAGTTTTGCTGGAAGCCTCGTTCCCGTGGCATCGCTGGGCTGCGCCCTCATGCTCGGGGCCTGCTCGCAAGCCAGCGAATTCGGCTTCAGCCCTGCCGAGAGCAGCCTGGGCGCCAAACAGACAGCTTCGGTCGGGCCGCAAACTGAGCTAGAAAAGGCGACCCAGTATTGGGGCAAGGAGCTGTCCAAGAACCCGCACGACGACAAGGCGGCACTGGCCTACGCCCGCAACCTGAAGGCCCTGGGACGCAAGCAAGATGCGCTGGGCGTGTTGCAGGCGAGTTATCTGCACAACTCCGACAACCGCGAACTGCTGTCGGAATACGGTCGCCTTGCGCTGGAAATGGGCCAAGTCGGCACCGCCGACAAACTGCTCGAACGCGCCGATGATCCAGCCAAACCCGATTGGCGCATTTTGTCGGCGCGCGGCACGGTGCAGGCCAAGCAGGGCCAATACAAAGAAGCGATCAACTACTTCGAGCGCGCGCGCGCCATGGCGCCGGGTCAATCCTCGATCGTGAGCAATCTGGCGATGGCCTACACGATGGATGGCCACGCGGCGAAGGGCGAATCGCTGCTGCGGCAAGCCGCCGAAGACCCGGCCGCCGACCCGCGCATCAAGCAGAACCTCGCCCTCGTGATCGGCCTGCAAGGCAAGTCCACCGAGGCGCAGGGCTCGAGCGAGGCCCGCACTGCGGCAGCGGCCCTGTCGGCAGACAATCCCGATACGTGGATCGTCAAAGTCTCGGCGGACAGCTCGGGGGGATCGCGCACGTCGACCCCGCTCACCACCGCCAGCACGGCAAAACCGAAAACGGCGCGCTGACGACAGGTCCCTACTGGGTCACCTTCGCGACACCCGACGTGGCAGCGCCTTGTTTGCTCGTCGCAGGTGCCGTTTCCGCACGCGCCCTATCTGATTTCGGCGCGGGCTTCGTCTTCTTCGCCGCTGCTGCCGCGTTCGGCGCGGCTTTTTTCTTCACCGGCACGCGCCGCTTGGCATTGCCGCAATTCCACGACACGATCGTTTGGCGCACGCTTTGCACCGGCTTGGCATCGGCCGCGACCGGCAGGGTATCGATCGTCGCGGGATCGAGAAGCTGTTTCCAGTCCCACGTCTGGAACCCGTGCTCGAGCAGGCTCGCCGCGCGCATGTTGCGTTCGCGCCCCGACACGTCACCCAGCACCACCGCCATCAATCTGCGCCCGTCGCGCGTCGCGCTGGCGACGATGTTGAAGCCCGAATCGCAAATGAAGCCTGTCTTGATGCCGTCGGCGCCTTCGAAGGTGCGCAGCAGCGCGTTGTGGTTGCGCATTTTGGCCTTGCCGACCTGGACGTCGGGCAACGCCCACAAAGCGAGCTGCTCGGGAAAATCCCGCACGACCGCCCGCGTGAGTCTCGCCAAATCTCGCGCCGTCGTGACTTGATCGGGCGCCGGCAAGCCATTGGGATTGGCGAACCGCGTATTTGCCATGCCGAGCCGGCGCGCGGTCTCGTTCATCAGCGTGACGAACTCCTCTTCGGATCGCGAGATCGCTTCGGCCAGCATCATCGCGACATCGTTGGCGGATTTGACGATCAGCGCGCGAATGGCCAGATCGACGGTCATTTCCCCGCCGACCGGCAGGCCCACTTTGCTGGGGGCCTGCGCGTGCGCCTTTTCGCTGACTGGAATCATCTGCTCGAGCTTGAGCCGTCCCGCTTTCAGCGCGTCGAAGGCGATGTAGGCCGTCATGATCTTGGTGAGGGACGCGGGATGCCAGGCGTGATCCTGATCCTCGGCGTAGAGCACTCGGCCCGTTGCCGGTTCGAACAGCAGCGCAGGCCCAGCCGCCACTTGGTCCACACCGACCAGGAGCACTGCGCTCACCACAAAACCGACGGCTCGTGCCCGCATCGAGAGCCTCGACGATGTCACAGTTCACTTCCAGTGGGGTTCTAGCCGACTTCGTCGGCTCGAGCGACGGACACTTGAACGCACGGGCGCATGCGTTCGTTTCAGCCCGCCACCACACGCTCCTCGACGAGTCGCGCAATCTCGTCCGCGCCATATCCCAATTCCGCGAGAATGGTGCGCGTGTGCTGCCCGAAAGCCGGTGCTGTGGCTTCGGGTGTGCCCGATGCCGGCCGCGGCGCACCCGGCGCATTGGGCACGGCCCAAGGAATATCGGAGCCCGGCTGGACGGCCATCGTGATCACGCCGGTCGCTTTGGTGTGCGGATGGTCGACGAACTCCGGATAGGTCTGGAGCACTTCGTTTTGCAATCCAGCCTCGGTCAGCACATCGCGCCATTGTGCCGCTGTGCGCGTCGCCAGAACGTCACCGACCTTGGTGTTGAGAAACGTCGCGTGCTCGACGCGCTGGCTCGTCGTCGCGAAGCGCGCGTCCTCGCCGATCTCCTCCATGCCGAGCGCTTTCATCAGGCCCTTGAACTCGTGCGTTTTCACCGCGCCGATCTGGATGAAGCCCTCCCGTGTGCGATAGCTGCCGCCGGGCGCCGCTGCCGGCTTGAACGGTCCATCGCGATAGACGGACATCATCCGGATCGCCTGCAAGTTGGCCGCGCCCTCCATCAAACTGACATCGATGCGCCGTCCCGGCGCGCCGCGCGCCTTGGCATAGAGTGCTGCGACCACGGCCTGATGCGCATAGAGCGCCGTCGTCGTATCGACGATTACCGTCGGCGTGCGGTGCGGAATGCCATCGGGTCCGGTGTTTTCCGACATGAAGCCGGTGAAGGCTTGCAGGATCGGGTCCATGGCGGGCTTTTTCGACAGCGGGCCATACTGCCCGAAGCCCGACACCGACACGTAGACGAGTCCCGGATTGATCGCCTGCAGCCGCTCCCACGAGAATCCCAGGCGATCGATGACGCCCGGCCGGAAGCCCTCGATGAACACGTCCGCCGTCAGGATCATGCGATCGACGATGCCGCGGCCGTGCTCGCTCTTGAGATCGACGGCAATGGCGCGTTTGCCGATGTTGGCGGCCACCGAATAGGCGGTGTGGTCGCCGTAGCGCTGGCCCAGCGCGCGCGACCAGTCGCCGTCGAGTGGTTCGACCTTGATGACGTCGGCGCCGTGCCGCGCCAGCAGCATGGCGCAGTAGGGCCCCGCCACCCCCTGCGCCAGATCGACGACGCGCAAGCCCTCATATGGCCTCTCGAAGCTCATCCGCGATCTCTCCCCGCTGATCTCATCCGCGTCCACCATTGGGGCCAGACTGCCCGAGGTGATGCAAGCGGATTGTTCGGGCGACGCGTCGGAGAGGTGTGGGGTTTGGAGGGAACTGAATCGCGCGATGCTATAATGTGTGCGGTGCCCCACTTGCCCATCGGGGAGCAATTGCCATGCCAAAACGCAGTGCGGTTTCCTGCTCCCTTGCACCCCATCGATCGGAAGCTGCTATACCCCAGAGAAAATCGCACCCATCAGCCGAATGACCGCTCCGGAGACACCGACCCCATGCCGAACCCGTCGCGTCAGATTACGATGGTTGCGTTCATGCAGGCGCAGAACTGCTCCAATTACGTCGGCTCATGGCGGCATCCTTCGACACCCAATGATTTCCTCACAGCGGCGTACTTCCAGCGCATGGCGCGCGTGCTCGAGGAGGGTAAATTCCACCTCGCGTTCTTCGACGACCGGCTGGCGATGCCCGATCGCTACAAGAACGACCACGTCGAATCCGTCGAGGGCGGGGTCCGTGTCGTCAAACTCGACGTCATCACGATCATGACCGTCATGGGGCTCGCCTCGACCAAGCTCGGCATCGGCGGCACCGGCTCGACCACCTACTTCGACCCGTTCCACATCGCGCGCGCCTGGGGCACGCTCGACCACATGATCGGCGGACGCGCCGCCTGGAACGTCGTCACCTCCGTGAACGACGGCGAAGCCCTGAACTTCGGGCGTGAGGAGCACCTCGAGCACGACTTGCGCTACGACCGGGCCGATGAGTTCATGCAAGTCGTGCTCGGCCATTGGGACACTTGGGAGGACGACGCCCTCATCCTCGACAAGAACGGTCGTTTTGCCGATGGCAAGAAAGTCCACCGCCTCGATCACGTCGGCACGTATTACAAGTCGCGCGGGCCCTTCACCGTGCCGCGCACGCCGCAAGGCCGTCCCGTCATCATTCAAGCCGGCCAGTCCGGGCGCGGCATCGACTTCGCCGCCCGCTGGGGCGAACTGGTGTTTGCCTCCTACCGCAGCCTCGACAACGCCAAGGCCAGCTATCGCGTGCTGAAAGACGCCATCGCCAGCCATGGCCGCGATCCCGACTCCGTGGTCGTTGCACCCGCCTGTTACGCCATCGTCGGGGAGACCCGCACGATCGCCGAGGAAAAGTATGCCCTGGCCGAAAGCCTCGCCCAGCCGATCGATACGCTGGCGTTGCTGTCGGAAGCCATCAACTTCGATTTCGGTTCCAAGCCCATGGACGAACCGTTCACGGACGCGGAACTCGCCAAGCTGTCCGGCATGCATGGGATGCGCGACCGGGTCGTCCAATCATCCGGCAAGCGCAATCCCACCGTGCGCGACTTCGTCGAGCACTCCGGCCGTGGGCGTCTGCGGGAACAACCCCTGTTCAAAGGCAACCCCAATGACGTCGCCGACCAGATGGAGCTGTGGTTCACCGACCGGGGCTGCGATGGCTTTGTGCTCGCCGCGACCCATATGCCGGGCGCCTACGAGGATTTCGTCCGCCTTGTCGTCCCGGAACTGCAGCGACGGGGTCTCTACCGGAACGATTACCGGGGGACGACGTTGCGCGAAAACCTCGGTCTGGAAAAAGCGACCCGGGGAGACTGGCGCCGGGCTGCCGGCCGAGGTTAATAAACGAAAAAGTTATCCCCGTCGTGTTTCGATACCGTACGATGCACTCGCCATCGCGTGGTCACAGTCCGCCTCCTATGTGCGCGGGTGCGCGTTGCGCCTGCACGGAGAACGGATTACCGGGACGCGCGGCAGTGGTGAGTGAAGTCGAGTCGAAGCTGCAACTGACGGGAACGAGGCGAGACGTATGAGCACGCACACTATTTTGAGTTCACTGGGGCTCCGCGCCGCCTTGATCGCGGCCTTTCCAGTGCTCGTTCTGGGGTTTTTCGCTGGCTCGGCTGCCGCTCAGGCGCCCAGCGAGGAAACGCGCACCGAATTGACGGCGCCGCCAATGGCTGTCTCGAGCGATCCAGCCCCATCCGCCTCCGCGTCGAGCGAAGCGGCCAATAGCGCGGTCGATACTCCCGCCGTTGTGGCGCCGATGCCACCAACGGCAACTCCGGTCGAGCCTACGGCAACGACGGCCATCGAGACGCCGCCGACAACAGCTCCGGTCGCTGCCGCACCCGCATCAGTCGTTGATGCAACTATGGCCGAAGCGCGCCGCGTGCTTCCTGGCCAAGTCGCCAAAAGCCGGCTCGGTGCCGCCGATCGTGCGGCCCTCAGCGCGTTCCTCGAGGTCACGGCCCAGCCGGTGTGGGTGTCCCGCGAGGGTCTCACGAAGCGCGGCGCGGATGCCGCGGCCGAGGTCGCGCGGGCAGCGGATTGGGGGCTCGACGCCACCGTGTTCGATTTGCCGACGAGGCTCACGGCCGGCGCACCGGTCGAGGCTCTGGCCATGGCTGAAGTGCAGATCGGCATCGCCGTGATCCTGTATGCGCGCCACGCGCGCGGCGGTCGCGTCGATCCCTCGATCATCAGCGTGAACATCGATATGCGCGCGCCCGCCGTCGAACCGGCCAGAGTGCTCGCTGCCGTTGCGACCGCACCTGACGCCGGCGCAGCTCTGCGGGGTTTCCATCCCCGGCACGACGGTTTCCAGCGTCTCCAGAAAGCGCTGGTCGACCTGCGCAACGGCAAGACCGCACCACCAACGGACGCCAACGCGGACGACGACAAACCTACGGCCAAGCGCGGCGCCAAGGCGGAGCCGCAGGCAACAGCCAAGCCCGCATCGCGCAGCGACACCGAGCAGCGCATCCTCGTCAACATGGAGCGGTGGCGCTGGATGCCGGAAAACCTCGGCGCCTTCCACGTTGTCGACAACGTGCCCGAGCAGATGGCGCGCGTTTACAAGGACGGCAGGGTCGTGCTGGCCGAGAAAATCGTCGTCGGCAAGGTAACCCAGCAGACACCGACATTCTCGGCGGACATGAAGTACGTCATCTTCCATCCGACCTGGGGAGTGCCCGAGGGCATCAAGACCAACGAGATCGCACCTCAATTGCGCCGCTACACCGGCGGTGGCGGCGGCAACTGGTTCTTCGGTGGCGGTGGTGGCGACGGTGGGGCGTCGCGCGTCCTCGCCCGCCATCAGTTGAAAGTCTCCTACAATGGGCGCGACGTCGATCCCGACAGCGTCGATTGGTCGTCGGCGGACGTGCGCAAATATCAATTCACGCAACCTCCTGGCGCTCGGAACGTGCTCGGCGTCGTGAAATTCCGCTTCCCCAACCGGCATGACGTCTACATGCACGACACGCCCGAAAAGCACCTCTTTGGCCAGTCGACGCGCGCGTTCAGTCACGGCTGCATGCGCGTGCAGAATCCGATGCGCTTGGCCGAAGTGCTACTCGCCCACGACAAGGGCTGGCCGGCCGATCGAGTCCAGAGCATGCTCGGGCGTACCGGTCCCATCGACGTGACGCTGGATAAATCGATCCCCGTGCATATCGCCTACTTCACGGCGACGGTCGACGATCAAGGCACGCTGAAGACACACGGTGATCTCTACGGCATGGATCAGCGCGTCGCCTCCGCGCTTGCCGGTCGGCCCATGGCCCTCGCAATGCCCAAGCCACCCGCCGAAACGCCCATTCCGCGTGAGACGCGAAAGCAGAAGAACGACGGGGCGCCTCAGTCGCTCGCGCGTGAACCGTTCAATCCGTTCCTGTCCAACTGATCCGAGCAGCAATCGCCGTAACGCGTCTCCCTTTTCGTAGTCGCGTCCACGTTTTTCCGTTGGACAACCGACGGATGGGACGCCGTTTCCGTTTCAGTCATCCGGCATGCAACGACCACTGCCAGACCAAGGAACCCGAGCATGATGTGGACAGATGGGACCCGGTGGGCTTGTGCGGTCATGGCCGCATGCGCGCTCCTTGTCACGAGTGCCGCTGCCTCGCGCGCCGGCCCCGCATTGCTCGTCGACGCGACCACCGGCGAAGTGCTGTCCAGCGAGAACGCCGACGCCACCTGGTTTCCCGCCTCGCTGACCAAACTCATGACCGCCTACGTCGCCTTCGAGGCGGTGAAGTCGGGCAAGCTCGCCTGGAACGGCCCGCTCGCGCTGTCCGACAAGGCGCGCGGCCAGCCCGCAACGCGCATCGGTCTCAAGGCGCACATTCCTCTGACGATCGAGGGCGGCGTGCGGGGCATGATCATGCGCTCGGCCAATGATTTCTCGATGGCGCTCGCCGAAGCCATCGGTGGCAGCGAGGAGGGCTTTGCCGACATCATGAATGCGACGGCCAAGCGCCTCGGCATGACGCGCACGCGCTTCGCCAACCCGCACGGATTGCCCGATCCCCAACAGATCACGACGGCACGCGACATGGCCATTCTGACGCTCGCGCTGTTGCGTGATTTTCCCGACCGCGCCGAGGTGTTCGCGACGCCCCAGTTCGTCATTCACAAGGGCACGTTCCATTCGCAGAACGAGTTGATGCGCACATTTTCCGGCGCCGACGGCATGAAGACGGGTTTCACCTGCGGTGCGGGCTACAACATCGTCGCCAGCGCCACCCGCAACGGCCGCCGCATGATCGTCGTCGTGCTGGGGGGCGTCACCCGCGCCGCGCGCGCCCAGACCGCAGCGGAGCTTCTGCAAGCGGGCTTCGATCACGTCGATGGCGTCAAGCGCGCCGAAAAGCCCGTTCGCCTCGCCGAACTCCCCCTGAGCGCCCCCGAACTCATCCCCGTTCACGACATGAGCCGCGAAACCCAAACCCGAAAATGCGGCAATCGCGGCCCAAGGGTGCAAGTCGCAAGACCGGGCACGAAGATAAAGGGGGAGAAGGCAAAAGCTCAAGCGGCAAAGGGTTCAGCAACCCAAACCGCCGCCAAGACCACGACACCGCAGGCTGTGGTCAAGAAGGGTGAGGCGGGACGGTAGGCAGCCGGCACGCCGGTCGCCCGACGTGCCATTCGCGTGGGTTGATCGCAAAGCTGCGACCCTGCCCGGCAGAATTACGGGAGGTTCCACACCGACGGCGCCACCATGCGCATCGTAGAATTCAAGTTCATGGTGTGAAACCCTGAGATTGTGCCGCCGACGGTATGTGTGTAATCCGCCGTCAGTTTCTTGAAAGCCATGCCATCCCTGGTTTCACTCGTCACAGTGACCGTGACGCTGCCGCTGGGAAACGTCTGATTTGCGAGTGCCTGTATCTGCGACTTCAGTTGGCCATCGGTGAGGGTGGGTTGGACGAGCAAGATGCGTGCCCCATCGGCGGTCACTCGAGACAATCTGTCCTTATCGTAGAACAGTCGGCCGATCTCAATCGCACCGAAAACCATCAACAGCAATACTGGAAATACGATCGCAAATTCGACGGCATAGGCACCGCATTCGTCGCGTCTGAACCTGGACAGTCGTCCGCTCGGCGATTTTGTGGCCAGACGGGCGAGGAGTTTTTTCAGGAGAGCCATCGCTTCAAACTCCCAGTCAACGCAAACGGACCGTCAATTTTGATTGTAATGTCATGTCGGGCAGCATCATTGCGTTGTAGGCTTTCTGCATGTTCAGATCGACAAAGATCGAAGGCGCATTTCCAGCCGAGTCGCACGCTTGATAGCAATCGACATTGCTGCTGCTACCCGGACATTCGCACGTCGATGCGGCGGTCACAGTCGGCGCTGGCGATTGGCCGCTGAAAGCTTGCTGCACCGCCTTCCTGAGCTGTGCCGCATCCCTAATGTTGGCCGAGAGGGACATCTGCACGGCACTGCGCAGAGACTGATCCATGTCCATGCGTGCATTGGCGGCAAAGCCAATGTCGGCTGTGCCCACGCCGAGAACGGCAAACAGCGGCGCGACGGCCGCGAATTCGATTGCCGCAACGCCGCGCTGGTCACGGCGAAATCGCTTCAGGAACGTCGGTAGCATTGGAGACCTCTTGCGTTGTCTAGCGTCCATCAGAACGGTCATTCTACGATCGCGATGACCTGGATCGTCTTGGGCATGATCAAGCCCGAACCCACGCAGTTCGACCCGAATTTCGCGTTACCACTGACAGTCACGGTGTTTGCAATGAGCAATGTGCACGGATCATTGGCCATGTCGCCGTCACCGGTGAAGGTCACGTTGTCATTCGGCGTATAGATGACGCCGCTGAACGTCGATGACGCGTTGCCGTTGATGGTGTGGCTCACGGCGGTACCCGTGCGATCGCCGAAAAACAAAACGCCCGCATATGTACCGGAGACTTGGGCATTTATGTTGATGACGGCGCCGCCATTGAAGCTGAGAGTTGCACCGTTGATGAGATAAATCATGATGCCGGCTGGGGTGCCACCTTGCGCGACCGCATTCACGGTCGCCGTCGCGTTTATGCTGAACGTGCCACCGTCGATCACATAGACTCCGGGCCTCATGTTCACTTTTCGCCCCAGGGCCAAGCCACCGCAGTACCTGCCCGGGTCGATAATGTGCTGGGTGTTGGCGTCACCCGAGTTGTACGTGTTGCCGGCATTGATGCACGGTCCAGTCACCGTGGGTGCGGGCAACGACGCGTAGGGATCGGAAATTTGCGGGGCCAGAGTTACAGCCTTCGCGCACTCCGTCAGGGTCAGTCCGGCGCCGGCGGTCATACCGCCGGAAGAGGCGACACATCCCGTGGTTACCAGCGAGGAACCCGCAATTCTCAGAGAGTCGCTCGCTACTGAATTCGAATGCACGTCGCACCCGACCAGCCTAGTGGTGCCGTTACCGGAGAAGTCTACGGCAGTACCCGTCTTCTGCAGTCCGAGAATGCAGGTATTGGCACCCGGCGACAACGTTGCGACAGCGCGTGACGTGATAACGACCGGCGCCTGGCGAAAGAGTGCTGAGAACATCGGAGGGACGGTGACGTTTGCGACCACTTCGGCCCCTTCCCTGCCGGCATTGGGTCCAGTTGAGATGGTCGGGGCGAAGACGGTCAGGGCTGTGCCCGCCGGCACACCGCCGATCCGGGCCAGAATGGCATTGGCGGCGGACGTCGCGACCGCTGAACTCTTGTCCGCGCGCACCTCGACGGCAGCCGCGTAGGCGCTGGCATCTGCAACATTCTGCAACTTCTTCTTTGTGACGTACCAATACCCGACCTCCGCGCCCAGGCCTACAAAGCCAAGTGTCATCGAAAGGACGATGGCGGCGAACGCTGCCACGCTGCCCTTGCGATCCCGAGCGAAGGCCAAGCCTTGACCCAATGATTGCCTGAAGCGCGCATAATCTGGCCGAATGGACATGGGTGTGGCCCCGGGTTTGTATACATCTGAAAACAAACCCTATCTGCGAGAAATTTATATTGGCTTTACTCGATGCCTAAAATTGGATGCAACGGGATCTAGACCACCCCGTCCTCGCCCTCGCGGAGTGTGGCGACAAGGCACCGAACGGGTAGCCGCCACCACCGGGTACGCTCACTCCGAGGAGGCTTCGCTTCAATCCGAAGGCAACAGTCCCAAATCCGCGAGCACGACAGCCAGAGCCGTAATGTGCAGGGGCGTCATCCGCTCGGTGTGCGGGTGATCGGTCATCTGGGCGTAGCCAGTCTCCTGCGGCTGGCGATGAATGCGCGTCACGAGGCGCCGAGCATCGACAACCCAGTAGTCGGGGATTCCGAGGCTGGCGTAATAGTCGGCCTTACGGTCCCTATCGTAGGACAGGCTGGAGTCTGAGACTTCAACGATAAGGAGAACGTGCGCCGGTTTCAGATCGGCGACTGTGACGCCAGCGGGCCAGAAAAGCAGGTCCGGCTCGCGGAAATCGTGAGGACCCGAACGCAAGGTCGTTTCTGTCAGTGCTTCGACTTCCGGTGGCAATGCCTTGAACCAATGGCGAGACAGCGCCCGTTTGACGTTCTCGTGCCAACTCCCTTTTGGCGACATCGGCACGATCTCCCCGCCCACGAGCTCGAACCGCTCCCGCTCACGATCGACGCCGCCGAACACCCCCTGCTCGGCAAGCGCTTCGATTTCCGCTAGCGTCCACTTGCGCCGGGGAAGCCCCTCGGCGGCCTGTGTGGTCGGACTCTCGGGTGTGCGAAGGTGGAGGTTCATGGGGCAACTCTAACACGGCAAGCGGTTGCAACGCGAGCGCTGCTCGCCCGCGAGGATTACTCGACAGCTCCCACCGTCGTTCGCTCGAGGCCACTTGCTGCCTCGATCTCGCGCTGCAGCCAATCGGGTTATTCAGCCGCCTGATGGGCCAATTTACCGGCGGCCTTCATTTCAGCGTGCAACTGGATGGCATCCATATCGTAGCCGTTGGGCCAAGACAGCACGCCCATCGATACGAATACGCGAGCAAAGAAGGTGGGATCGCGAAGTGGCATCAGCATTGGACCCGACTCGTCAACGATGTCGGAAAAGTTGCGAATACCGGAAGTCCCGTCCGAGAACCAGATCTGCAATCGGTACTCCCCGAGCGACCGTACCGCAGTGACTTTCACAATATCGATCATTGTTGATCGGCTCCTGGAACCTGCTCGAACGGCTCTTGTTGCCTGCCGTGCTCCCAATTTTCCATCAACTCACTTTGCCGCAGCAACACCCTTTCGCGCATCAGTCGAGCTACCGGTTTCGGCAGACTCCCGGCAATTACTTCACCTGTCTCGATGGCCACCAACGCTTCCTGCCCTTGATACCAAGCATGGATGTGCGGCAGGTTATGGTCGCGCCAATACATTTGAACGATGATGCCGAAAAAAAATCGCAATTGTCGGCATCTCGATCCCGTCCCCCGCGCCCTCAATTATCCAAAAAGCTCCGCAACTTCCGCGACCGCGACGGATGCTTCAGTTTCCGCAGGGCCTTCGCTTCGATCTGTCGGATGCGTTCGCGGGTGACCGAGAACTGTTGGCCGACTTCTTCCAGCGTGTGGTCGGTGTTCATGCCGATGCCGAAGCGCATGCGCAGCACGCGCTCTTCACGCGGCGTCAACGACGCCAGAACCCGCGTCGTCGTCTCACGCAGGTTCGATTGAATGGCGGCTTCGATCGGCAGCACCGCGTTGCGATCTTCGATGAAGTCACCCAGGTGTGAATCTTCCTCGTCGCCGATCGGCGTTTCGAGACTGATCGGCTCCTTGGCGATCTTCAACACCTTGCGCACCTTCTCGATGGGCATGGCGAGCTTTTCGGCCAGCTCCTCGGGTGTCGGTTCGCGGCCGATTTCGTGCAGCATCTGCCGGCTCGTGCGAACGATCTTGTTGATCGTCTCGATCATGTGCACGGGAATGCGGATGGTGCGCGCCTGATCGGCGATCGAGCGCGTGATCGCCTGCCGGATCCACCACGTGGCGTAGGTCGAGAACTTGTAGCCGCGCCGATACTCGAATTTGTCGACGGCCTTCATCAGGCCGATGTTGCCTTCCTGAATGAGGTCCAGGAACTGCAAGCCGCGGTTCGTGTATTTTTTGGCAATTGAGATGACGAGGCGCAGGTTGGCTTCGACCATTTCCTTCTTGGCTTGGCGGGCTTCGCGTTCGCCCTTCTGCACCGCTTTCACGATGCGGCGAAACTCGGTGATTTCGAGGCCAGTTTCGGCGGCGAGATTATGGATCTCTTCGCGCAGCTTCTCGATGGGCTTGCGCTCGGCCTTGATCAACCGGTCCCACGCCTTCGTCAGCTTGCCGACGCGGTCGAGCCAGGTCTGGTCGAGTTCGTTGCCGTAGTACTCGCCGAGGAAATCCGTGCGTGGCACGCCGAAGCTGTCGGCCAGCCGCATCAGCCGGCCCTCGAACCCGACGAGGCGCTTGTTGATCGAATAGAGCTGTTCGACAAGGCTTTCGATACGGTTGTTGTTCAGCGACAAGCTTTTGACGTCGTTGATGATTTCTTCGCGCAGCTTTTCGTAGGCGCGCTGCTCCTTGCGGTTGCCTTGCTCGCCGGCCACCTGCTGTTCGAGCTTGCGATCCTGCTGCTTGCGCAGCTTCTTGTAGGTGGCCGCGATGTTGTCGAACGTCTCGAGCACCTTCGGCTTCAGCTCGGCTTCCATGGCGGCGAGCGACAGCGCGTTTTCGTACTCGTCGTCATCGTCCATCTCGCCGTCGGCGGGGGCCTCTCCTTCCGTGCCGTCCGCGTTCAGTGGCACGGCACTGGGTGCGGGGCGCACGTGCGGTTGGCCGCCCATCGGTGGATTGACCATGATCGGCGCGGACTTCGCCTCGGGACCCTCGTAGGTCGCCTCGAGATCGATGATGTCGCGCAGCAGAATTTTGCCTTCGTTCAACTCGTCGCGCCAGATGATGATGGCCTGGAACGTCAGCGGGCTCTCGCACAACCCGGCAATCATCGCCTCGCGCCCGGCTTCGATGCGCTTGGCAATGGCGATTTCGCCCTCGCGCGACAGCAGCTCGACGGAGCCCATCTCGCGCAGGTACATGCGGACCGGATCGTCCGTGCGTTCCGTCGGCTCGGAGCGTGTTTCGGTTTTCGCCGGCAGGCTCGGCGCCATAACCGCGCGACCACCCTCGTCTTCGTCAGTGGCAGTGTCCTCCGCCGGTTCGGCCTCGTCGCCTTCTTCCTGCTCGATGACGGTAATGCCCATGTCGGAGAGCATGGCCATCGTGTCTTCGATCTGGTCGGGTGTGACTTCCTCCGACGGCAGAACCGCATTGAGTTCATCGTGCGTGACGTAGCCGCGTGCCTTGCCCGTTTTCAGCAGTTTTTTGACCGACTGATCGGACAGGTCGAGGAGCGGGCTATCCTTTTCTGCTACTTCAGGAGAGCTCGACACCTGTTCCTCGGATTTCTGCGCCATGTCTTTTCCTCGAGTCCGATCAGGCCGCGTTGCCACGGCGAAGATTTCCTACGCGGAATCCGCGCGAGCTCAACATTATATGGAGACCACCCTCGTTGGGCGACCTCCGAAACCGTCTGTCGTCGCAACCACGAGAGATCGACTGGCTGTGACCCGCGCAATCAACCCCGTCTACCCCTGCCGCCGCGTCAATATCACCTTCGAACGGGCGTTGCTGAACTGACCGATATGTCCCGATCAGTCAGAGTATCGTATCGCCTCCGCCGAGCATCGATTGGACTTCGGCTCCGTCCGATCGGTTGAGCTGAGCCTTAATCTCACAAATGCGGGCAAACGCATCCTCGTTGCCCACATCACGATTCCAAGCTTGCTCCGCAGCGTCCAATTGCCGTCCCAGCTCCACCTGTTGCTGGTGAAGCTCGACGGCGTGGCGCCATCCGGTCTCGACAATAGCCTGGTCGGCCCCTGGGTGGGCGAACTTGTCGCCTCGATGCGTGATCGCACGCTTCACGAGGGCTACGACCTTGGCCAAGCCTAGTTGGTTCAAATGGGTAGCCAGCATCTGTGTGTCAAGAGAAATGTCGTCGGCGGCCACGGAAAGGAGTGCGTCTCTCAGACGCGCCACAGGGGCTGACGAGAAGGTTATCGACGCTATGAGTTCCGAGTCCTGCGACAGGAGCCAGGGATGGAAAAGCAGCGTCGCCACGATCAAGGCCTCGCGGGCCGGCACCAAAATCGTGTGGTCGACCAATTCATTGCTGGCCGTTGGTGCCGCCTGCGCGAGGGGGCGGCCACGGCTCCTCTGGCCTGGTGCTGTCCGATTGGCCCGCTCACGCACCCGCCAATCGGGCTGAACGTTGTTCCTCCTTTGGCCCGCGAAGGCATTGGGGCGACCACCGAGGCCACCACCCGTCAATTCGCGCATTTGAAGGCGGGTACGCGCCCACAACGTCTGGCGCATCTCGGCTTGGTACTGCGTGCGCACGGCCGCGTCGCCAATCCGGGCGACATGTTTCTGCAGACGCGCCTCGAACCCGGCCCGCCCTTCGGGCGTCGGCGCGGCGGGCCCGGCCTGCTCCTCCTTTTCGATGAGAACATCGAACAGGGGTCGAACGCGGTGTTGTAGGATCGCTTCGAACCCCGTTGGCCCCTCGGCGCGGACGAGATCGTCGGGATCGAGCCCGTCGGGCAGAAAGGCGAAGCGCACGCTGTAGCCGGGTTTGAGATGGGGCAGCACCGTCTCGACGGCCCGATAAGCGGCTCGCTTGCCGGCGCCATCGCCGTCGAAACACAAGATGGGCTCGGGCGACAGGCGCCACAACAGCTGCACCTGCGCCTCCGTCAGCGCGGTGCCCAAGGGCGCCACGGTTTCACCGAACCCCGCTTCGGCAAGCGCGATCACGTCCATATAGCCTTCGACGGCGATCACGCGATTGCGCTCGAAGACGCGCGGGCGTGCCCGATGGGCGTTGAACAGCACGTTGCCTTTGTGGAAGAGCGGCGTTTCCGGTGAGTTCAGATATTTCGCCGGCGCATCCGGGTCGAGGGCGCGACCGCCGAACGCAATGATGCGACCCTTGGCGTCGGCAATGGGAAACATCACCCGCCGCCGGAAGCGATCGTAGGGCTCGGCAATGTCTTCACCGCCGATGAGCATGCCCGATTCCACGAGATCGGGAACCGTGAACCCGGCCTCGAGCAAATGTTGTTTCAAGGCGGACCGATGGCTCGGTGCAAACCCGATGCGAAACTCGGCAATGGTCTCGCGGCGCAGGCCGCGCTTGTCGAGATAGGTGCGCGCTTCCTGGCCACTCGCGCCACGAAGCTGCTCCTCGAACCAGCGGGCGGATGCGTCCAGGATGTCGTAAAGGCGCGCGCGCTCGTCGATCTGCTCGCGGGCCTGCTCATCGTTCTGCGTGGGTGCGGGCAGTACCAATCCCGCTTCTTCGGCCAGCCGCTCGACGGCCTCGAAGAACGACAAGCCTTCGGTTTCCATGACGAATTTGAAGATGTCGCCGTGCGCACCCGAGGCGAAGCAATGGTAGAAGTTCTTCTGATCGTTGACGGTGAACGAGGGCGTACGCTCCGCCTTGAAGGGAGAGAGCCCCTTGAACTCCCGCCCCGCCCGCTTGAGCGCGACTTTACGACCGACGACTTGGCTGACGGGCAGACGCGCCCGTATTTCATCCAGGAATTGAGGCGTAAAGCGCATCGCGTTGGGACACCAAAAACCTCTAATCAGCCCCTTCTGTATGTGATTCGCAGGCGTCTCGCGCATTTGCCCAGCCCAGCCCGACACGCGCTGCCCGCTATCCACAGGTTCAGGTGGATGGTTCCGACAGGCTGGGTGTGGCGGTTGAATTGATCCTGCGTGGCATCGGCAAACGCCTGTCATTCCGGTGACGAGCACCGGCATGACACTGGGGGGAGAGGTCGAGACTTGACCGCCCCTGGCAGGCAGGGCTGCACCCCATCTGCGGCCATGATGTGGACCAGCCGTTGCTGGTATGGTCGACCGAACGCCGTTCGATTCTCCTCAGAAAGCCACCTAATGCGCCTTACCCGACTTCTCCCCGCTGCTTTGGTTTTCGTCTCTGTCAGCGGGCCAGCCGCCGCCCAGTTCGCGCCCGGCTCCGGCAATCGCGGCGCGGCAAGCGAGCAGGGGCAGGCGCGCAACCAACCGGGGAAGTTCGATTATTACGCGCTGGCGCTGTCGTGGAACCCGACCTACTGCGGCGGCGCGACCCGCAATCAGAACGACCCCCAGTGCAGCCGGTCCGGCGGCCGGCCGTATGCCTTCGTGCTGCACGGGCTGTGGCCCCAGCACGAGCGGGGATGGCCGGAGAACTGCGCCACAGGCGGCGGCACCTATGTGCCCCGGCCCTTGATCGATCGCATGTTGGACATCATGCCCAGCCCGCGCCTCGTCATCCACGAATTCCGCAAGCACGGCACGTGCTCGGGCTTGGATGCGGAAGCCTATTTCGGGCTGTCGCGCACATTCTACGAAAAGGTGAAGCACCCGCCGCGCTTCGACCGGCCGAGCCAATACTTCACCATTTCCCCCGCCGAAGTCGTCAAAGGCTTCGTCGAGGTCAATCCCGGCTTGAAGCCGGCCCATATGGCCGTCGTCTGTGGCGGCCCCGGCAATCGGCTGCGCGAAGTGCGCATCTGCTTCACGCGCGATGGTGCCTTCCGCTCCTGCGGCGACAACGAATCCCCCCGCCGGCTGTGCTCGGCCGCCAGCGTAACCGTGCCGCCGGTGCGCTGAGGTCGAAGGTGTGAGGCGGACTACCCGCTCAAAACCTTGTCATAGTCGGCGTGGCTTCCGATCCAGAACCAATGCAGGCCCGTATCTTCTTCGGTTGCCAGGACGCGGTAGTCGTACTGTGTCACGATTTTCGGTGCCACTTTTGATCTCGATTTGGCGTCGCGCAGCAGGGGCAGCGTGGCAAGCGTCGTGCGATGCCGACGATGAGGCGCCGCCGCAGCGTTGCGATTGAATCTGGAACGTGGCGCTCAG
>JANOHP010000076.1:0-6796 GCA_031406575.1 Hyphomicrobiales bacterium | reverse complement strand
TCAGGCACGTAGTCCTGCACGCTCGGCGGCAGGAGTTGTGTCTGATCGATCTTCCAGGGGCGAAAGTGCTTGCTCATGGGCCGAGACTGAATCAGACTCGCGACCAATTGAACAGCGACTACTCGGACAGGCTCCTAGGCGTCGCGATCCGTGCGGGAGTCGTCTCGTAGGGTGCAAGTGCGAAGCGTATTGCACCGCCGAGAACTCGACCTCACCGACGCAACTCCTGGCGCGGCGCAATACGCCAAGAGGCTGTTGCGCCCTACGAATCGTCGCCTCACGTCTTCTGCTGGTCGAAACTCGTGTCGGTCCATCCGAAGACGGTGCGTCGTTCGATTTCGGCGATGTTTTCGGGACGCGGAAAAGGGGCGGGTGCCGCCTCGCCCGGCATGCGCGGCCGGCCGATTTCGGCGAAGAAGCGGTCGAGGCCGCCCGGCAGCATGATCCACAGAAACGTCATCGGTTCGCTGTTGGGGTTGAGGAAATGGTGGCGCAGGTTGCGCCCGACGTAGACGGCCGATCCCTTTTCGATCGGTTGCTCCACGCCTTCGATGCGCGCCACGCCGCGGCCCTCGACGACGAAAATGATCTCCTCGTTGTCGGCGTGCGTGTGTTCGCGAATGAAGCAGCCCGGCGCCACCGTCTGTGTGCCGAGCGAAAAGTTCGCCTCCCCGCCCAGCATCGCCTGAGTGAAGATGTTGCGCACGAAGCCGTTCGCTGGCACCGGTTGCCAGAAGCTCGCACCCTCGTGGGGACCGAGCACCTTGGCCGTGCCGACCTTCGCGTGTTGAGATGCCGTCATGGGTGCGCCTCCTCGCAAGAGCTGTGACCGCGTGCTGCCGGGTGGCTCAGTCGTCTTTCATGGCCTCGGGCTTGAAGCCCAAAACGCGCGCGAAGCGTTCGGTGTACTTGGGCCAAGCGTCCCGGTTGATCAGGCGCGGCGGCACTTTGCCGTCGAAGATGTCGATCCACTGGTCGGACGCATAGACGGCGACGTTGTCGTGGCTCTCGTGCGTGGCGCCCGCGTTGTGCGGTGTCACGATGACGTTGTCGAAGGCCATCAGGGGATGATCCATCGGCGGTGGCTCCTCCAGGAACACGTCGATGCCGGCACCCGCGATCTTCTTGTCGCGCAGCGCACGAGCGAGGTCGTCTTCCTTGTAGGTGCCGCCGCGTGACGTGTTGATGAAGTACGCTGACGGTTTCATCAAGGACAACTCGTCATAGCCGATGAGACCAAACGACTCTTTCGTGCGCGGGCAGTGCATGGTCAGATAGTCGACCTGGGGCAGCAGGTCCCGCAGCTCGACTTTCTCGGCACCCTTGGCGGCGATCTTTTCTTTCGAGAGGTAGGGATCGTAGGCCAGCACGCGCATCTTGAAGGCGAGGCGGCAGATCTCGGCAACGCGCGCGCCGATGTTGCCCAGGCCGATGATGCCGATGGTTTTGCCGAGCAGTTCGCTGCCAGTGAAGTGGAAGCGCTCGATGTCGTTCTGCTTGCGCATGATGCGGTCGGTCTGCGCGATCTTCTTCGACAGCGCCAGCATCAGGCCCATGGCGTGCTCGGCGACGGCTTCCTTGTTGGCGCCGGATTGGTTGCACACGAGAATGCCGTTCTTGGTGCATTCGTCGACGTCGATGACGTCGTAGCCCGCCCCCAGCGAACACACGGCCAGCAGGTTGGGCGCCTTGGCAATCAGTTTGGCATCGGGAAACCACGGCTCGCGCATCTCCGTGCGGGCCGAGGCGTGATAGCCGTGCGCGCGCGCCATGTCGGCCCAAGTGTCGGTTGGGGGGCCGTCGAAATCGCGGCGGAACATATCGATGTCGGAGCGCAAGCTGCGGATCCGGTCGGCGGTCGCATCGATGCGCTCGTGGAAATAGATGATGCTCTTGATGTTGGTCGCAGCCATGTGTACGCTCGTCCCCGTGTGCGTTTTTGATGGCCCGCCGAAGTCCGCGGAACTGACCCCGAGGCTAGCACACCGCAGGCCGGTCCGCGCAACCGCAGACACGTGTCCCCATTTCCCGGCTGAGACGAAACGCCGGCTGAAAACACAGCCTTGCCAATTGGCGCAGGTGCCCAACAGGTGTCGAGCATCGGTCCGAATTCCTATGGTTTTCTGTGATCACTGCCTTTCAGTCGGGGAATAAGGCGTGTTGCGGGGAATCGGCAAAATCGGATAGGAGAGCGCAAGGCCTGCGACAGGCCCCCGCACCGACCGCGCCAGGAGGCACCGTGACCGATCTGCTCGACAAAATGACCGCCAACATGCCGCCGATGTGCACGCTGCTGGGCGTCGAGCTGACCGAGGTGACGCTGGAGCGCATTCGCGCCCGCATGGTGGCGCGCGAAGAACTGGGCAATGGTTCGGGTGTTCTCCACGGTGGCGCCTACATGACGTTCGCCGACTACCTGGGCGCCATCGGCACAGTCGCCAATCTGCAGCGCGGCTTCGAGACGACCACGCTCGAAAGCAAGACGAACTTTTTCGCCCCCGCCGTCATCGGCACTGAAGTTTTGGCGGAGTCCCTGCCCCTGCATCGCGGACGACGCACGATGGTGTGGCAAACCCGGCTGACCAACGCCGAGGGCCGGCTGCTTGCCATGATCACGCAGACGCAAATGGTTCTGGAAAAGCGCGGCTGACGAGCGGATTGCAAACTGGCGCCGACGCACCGGCACGCCACACTCAGGCCGCTGCCTGATCGAGCCGGAGCGCTTCGGACCGATAACTCAACGCCTCCGCGATATGCGATCGGCCGATCACTTCGAGCCCATCGAGATCGGCGATCGTGCGCGCCACTTTGAGGGTGCGGTGGAAGCCGCGCGCCGACAGGCGCAGCGTGTCGGCGGCCGAGCGCAGCAGTTTCAGGCCCTCCGCATCGGGCGTGGCGATGCGCTCCAGCACTTGGCCCGTGCATTCAGCGTTGGTGTGCAATCGGCCAGCCGCCTCCCCCAAGGCCAGGAAGCGAGCCCGCTGACGCTGACGCGCCGCTGTGACGCGCGCGCGGATCTGGACGCTGCCTTCGGTGGGCGCGGGCAATACGAGGTCGGCTGCCGAGACTTGCGGCACCTCGATTTGCAGATCGATGCGATCGAGGAAGGGGCCCGACAGGCGCGCCTGATAATCGTCACGGCAGCGCGGGCCCCGCTTGCAGGAGTAGCCGGGGCTGGAGCCGCCACACTTGCAGCGGCCTGTTGCCTTTTTACCGTGCTACAGGTTGTGTCTCAAGGCGCCGAGACCACTACCCTTTGTGATCGACCCTAAGACCCTGGGTCAGCATCTCCGGAAGCGCCGATGGGTGCTCAAGCAGCTCCAGCGCGAGGCGGCGGCCGAGATAGGCGTCAACAAGTGGACGTACATGGGCTGGGAAACCAACGGTGTCATGCCGTGCGTCTCGCTCGTTCCGCGGGTCGTGAAATATCTCGGCTACAACCCCTGCGAGCCCACGGTGTCCCCGGCATCGTTCGGCGGTTGGCTCGGCGCCACGCGCCGGCGTTTCGGTTTGAGCAGGGAGGCGATCGGCGATCACCTGGGGGTCGACAAGAGCACGGTCGGCGATTGGGAGGAGGATGTTCGTCTGCCGAGCGCGGAGAACCGGGAGCGGCTCGAAGCGATCCTCGGTAAGTGTCCGGTGGCAGTGGTGTGATATCGGGGCACGAGCCCGTCAGGAATTGGCGGGAGGGTTCAAAACTGACCCACCACCCCACGCACGAGTGCCCCGAAGCCATCCCCCCGGAGCCACCGTCGCGCGCTTACCCTCGGCCTGAGGGCGAGCGGCGGTGGCGCAGCGGGGGTGGCGGCCATCTCCCTGGTGAACCAGAGCGAGCGCTGTTGCGATGCGGAGTGGAGCGAGTTCGGTGGCGGCATGCCGGATGCGAGCCGCGCAGTCTGCCGGTTACTTCCGACTTTGCCGATGATCGTTGCGGCCTAAGGATGTTCATGACAACCGGGCGCTATGCAGGATTGCGCGCTCGAACCAACAGATGATGCCTCACCGCCCATGTCCGGTGCCGGATCACTGCGACCGTTGGCAACCAGCGGTGCGGCTTGCTCGACGTTCGATCCCGCTAGGCGACATTGGCCTCGTTGCGATTGGTGGCGCAAAGAGCGTCGCCGCCCACGTCCGCTGCCAGGGGCATCGCGTTTCTGGGGCGTCCCGGCCCGACTGCGAACTTCGCCTCTATCTTGAAGGCGTCCAGAGCGTGTCTCTACGGTTTGCGGTCGCAGCACATTTACGGACACCACGCACAAGCCGCCTCGGTGCTTGCCCTGGATGGTCTGAGCGTCGATGATCGACGCTCAGCGGCGAGGGAGAGACGCATGAGACTGAAAGACAAGGTCGCAATCATAACCGGCGGCGCGCACGGCATGGGCGAGGCGGAAGCCCGGCTGTTCACCAAGGAGGGTGCGGCGGTCGTGATCGCCGACGTGCTCCAAGAAGAAGGCGAACCGGTCGCCGCCGACATCCGTGCCAGTCAGGGCCGGGCAACGTTCGTGAAGACGGACGTTACGTCGGAATCGGCGTGGAACCAACTGATCGCCACCACCATCGCGACTTACGGCAGGCTCGATATTCTGGTGAACAACGCCGGCATCAGCGGCAGCTCGGTCGGTGACGACCTTGCACTGGCGGGTTGGGAAAAGCTGATGGCCGTCAACGCCACCAGCGTGTTCCTGGGCACCACACGCGCGGCGGCCGAAATGGCGAAGACCGGCGGCGGCTCGATCGTCAATATCTCGTCGATCATGGGTTTCATCGGGGGGGCGGACAGCCACCCCGGCTACAGCGCGTCGAAGGGCGCGGTGCGTATCTTCACCAAGACCGCCGCAGTGCGGTTCGGACCGACCGGAGTACGGGTGAACTCCGTCCATCCAGGTTACCTACCGCCCATGCTGAACAATACGAATGCGGCTGGACGCGCGTCCAAGGCCGCCGTCACGCCACTACGCCGGTTGGGCGAGGTCATGGACGTCGCTTATGGCGTTCTGTATTTGGCCTCCGACGAGGCATCATTCGTGACCGGTACCGAACTGGTGATCGATGGGGGCTATATCGCGCAGTAGGCAACGAAGCCATCGAACGTTCGGATCACTCCCGCCGTCGGCAACTCCATGCCGCGTGCTCGTCGACGTCGTCATACAAGAGCGGTCCTCAATCGCTCCAGGCCTAACACTGCGGACAGCGCGAGCAGGCACGTCCGCTACGTGTCGGATCGCGTCGGCTGCAAACGACTGCGTCGGTCAACGCTCACCGGCAATTCCCACAGGGACGGCACTGTGTAGTCCTTCGGCGCGCCGATTCGCAGTGCTGCGTTCATCGCTGCCTGAAGCTCCGGAGAAAAGCATTGGACGGGGATAGACCGATCACGAGCAGCCGAGAGGATCAGCTCGGCTTCGCGCCGATTGCGGAGAAGCTTGCTCGTGCCATCGTCGATGAGGCCGCCCGCGACGGATTAGTGTTCGGCATCGAAGGAGAGTGGGGTTCCGGAAAGTCCACGCTCATCAACCTGACCATCGAATCTCTCGCTAGGCACGGCACTTCGGCTCCTGAGATCGTACGCTTCTCGCCCTGGCTGGTTGGCAACCGAGAGGCGCTTCTGCAAAGCCTGTTCACGGACCTTTCCGAGGCTGTCGCGAGAATCGAACCAATCGAACCTTCAGTTGCAGTTGAAGAGGAAAAACTACCGTGGTGGCAGCAATTGCAGCGCAGTGTGACGCCTTCGGCCAAGTGGCGAAGAAAAGTTGCAGACCGCGTCAAGAAGCGCGTCAGCGGGTCGCTCCGCTTCTTCGGAGCCCAGACTGGCCGTCTGGGAAAGCTCGTCAAGCTTGGAGAATATGCGGCAATTCCATATGCGGGCCCAACGGGAGAGGCTCTTGGGCGGCTCGGCGAAAGCGCGCGCGAATTTACCGAAGACGCGTCTCTCAGTAAGAAGAAGGCTTCGCTCGAGCAAGGCCTCCGAACGCTCTCTCGGCGCATCGCGATCTTTATTGATGACCTGGACCGTTTGGAGCCAACAGAACTTACGGAAGTGCTCCGCCTCATCCGCGCCGTAGCCGACTTCCCGAACGTCATCTATGTCCTTTCGTACGACCCTAAAGTAGTCGCCAAGACCCTAACGAGTGCCGTCCAGATCGACGATGGTGCAGCGTTTCTCGAGAAGATCGTTCAGGTCAGCTTCAAGGTTCCGCGCCCCGAGGCATTTGATCTGCGCCGATGGTTCCGGGATGAGGTCGCGGCGGTGTTCGCCGAGGAACTGATGCCAGGCGAAGAGGCGCAACGGGGCGTACGCCAGAGGTTTGCGGATGCGGTCGATACGCAAGGCTGCCGGTACCTGCAGACACCACGTGACGTTGTGCGTGCGCTCAATGCGCTCCGTCTGCATGCCGTTCCGATTCGCCGCCAAATTGACTTGGCCGACATGGTTTGGCTGCAACTCATTAGAATCGGTAAGCCCGAGCTCTATGAGTGGATCGAGCACTACCTCGTCGAAGTCGCGGCGGTAGCGAGCGGCGCCATGATCGAAAGGGAACAGATGCCGGAGATTGAGCGCAGGCTCCTCGACCTGCTGGCACCCCATGGCGATGGAATTAGTCTGGCGGTTATCAATTTCGAACATGTCATTCCGGGCATTCGCATCGTTGCGCGGTCGAACAACGGCGAAGACGAACCGAGAATATTCCGGAACTTGACGCCGGATGCCCTAGCCCGACCTTCTCATAATGCCCGGCAGTTCTTGGCTGGTTTGGCGATGTCGCGAGACGGGCTGGCGTTGGCACGCAGGTGGTCG
>JANOHP010000005.1:0-15585 GCA_031406575.1 Hyphomicrobiales bacterium | reverse complement strand
AAATCCTGCACATGGCTGGGTAGTCAGGCAGATATGCGATTGCCCGGCCGGGCAATTAGAATTATCGAGAGCATTGGCTTGGTTTTTGGAGCAAACATGAACTTTCACCCCGACGAGCGCGTCGTCGTTTTCATCGATGGTGCCAACCTGCACGCGGCGACGCGCGGCTTGGGCTTCGTGATCGACTACAAGAAGCTTTTGAACCTGCTGCAGACGCGGGGGCGCCTCGTTCGCGCGCTGTATTACACCACCGTTTTCGACGATGACGAGTTCTCGTCCGTGCGCCCGTTGACCGATTGGCTCGACTACAACGGCTTTACGCTCGTCACCAAGACGCTGAAATCGTATGTCGATGCCGAGGGTCGCCGAAAGGCCAAAGGCAACATGGCGGTTGAATTGGCCGTGGATGCGATGCAGCTGTCCGACCGGGCGGATCACATCGTGTTGTTTACGGGCGATGCAACCTATTGTGCGCTGGTGTCCGCCCTCAAGCACCGCGGCAAGCGCGTCAGCGTCGTCTCGACGCTGATGAGCAGCCCTCCGATGATGTCGGATGAACTGCGTCGCCAAGCGGATCAATTCGTCGAGTTGGGCACCCTGGAGCCGATCATCGGCCGCGAACAGCCCGCCAGTCGCGCGCCACGAACGACGGCGAACGCCGACCAGGACGAGAGGTGAGCGTCCGGCCGGCGGACGCTGATGTCACGTCCGCCGCTTCTCGACGAGAATGCCGGCGGCCGCGAGGCGCTTGACGTCGTCGTCGTCGAAGCCGTGCTCCGCCAGCACTTCGCGGGTGTGCTGGGAGAATTTCGGCGGTGCCGACTTGAGGCCGCCCGGCGTCCGCGACAACCGCACCGGCGTACCCGTGCCTTTGTACCAATCCTTCTCGATCAGCATGCCGCGCGCCTTGATGTGCTCACCCTCCAGCACCTGTTTGGTGTCGAGCACGGGGCCGCACGGCAGCCCCGCTTTTAACAGCTCCACCGCGAATGTCGTGCCGTCGACTTCGGCGAGCTTGGCCTCGAGCACCTCGTTGAGCGCATCGCGGTTCTTCTGGCGGTCGGGATTGTTCTTGAAGCGGGGATCATCGGCGAGCTCCGGCCGGCCCAACACCTCGCAGACCTTGCGGAACGCCTTGTTGTTGCCCGCCCCGATCATGATGCGGCAGGTTTTGGTTTGGTACATGCCGTAGGGCACGAGGTTGGCGTGCTGATTGCCGGTGAGTTGGGGCGTCTTGCCGGAGAGGTGATAATTCGCAAAGTGCGGGTGCATCAGCGACAGCGCGGCATCGTAGAGCGTGACTTCGATGTACTGGCCTTCGTTGGACGTGGTGCGCTCGTGCATGGCCATCAGGATGCCGATGACGCAGTAGAGCCCCATCGAAATGTCGACGACCGGCAGGCCCAGGCGCATGGGGCCAGACTCCGGTGAGCCGTTGACGCTGTAATGGCCCGTCATGGCGCCGACGATGCCGTCATAGCCGGGACATCCGCCGAAGGGGCCGACATCGCCGAAGCCCGAGATCTTGCAGTAGACGAGGCGTGGAAAGCGTTTTTTCAGCGTCTCGTAGCCGATGCCCCAAGCTTCCATCGATCCCGGCTTGAAGTTCTCGATGAGCACGTCGGCACCCTCGAGCAGCCGCAGCAGGATCTCGCGCCCCTGTTCCTGGGCGAGATCGAGACCGACGGAGCGTTTGTTGCGGTTGATGCCGATGAAGTAGGACGCATCCTCCTCGTGGAAGGGCGGGCCCCAATCGCGCACCTCGTCACCCTGCGGCGGCTCGAGCTTGATGACGTCGGCGCCGTGGTCGGCCAGCAATTGGGTGGCGAATGGCCCGCCGAGCACGCGCGTGAGGTCGATCACTTTGACGCCCGTCAGCGCGCCACCCGTCTTTCCGGCTGCCGCCGTCTCCTCGCCGTCCCTGGCCATCGTGGTGTGCTCCCGCATCGCAATCGACGTGTTGGGTGCCACAGGAGCACGCCAGAACGCAACGGTCCAGTTCGACCGGGGCAGCCTCAGCTCCGGGGAATTCAATTCACCTTCCCGTCCCGGAAACGTGAGGCCCCTTGGCCGAGCGTTGTCCGGCCAGCGTAAGTAGCGTGCGCAGCACTCGAAACCCGTGCCCTTCGGGCGCTCATTACGCTGGGTCCCGGCGCTCGTCGCGGCGCGCGGTTGCGCAGTGGGCAACTGAAGCGCCCAGAACGCGCCGCTCCTCGGCTAGGATGATGTTGTGGATATGTTTAGGCTAGCGCCTATGCATCTCCGCGGGCATGACGTTGAAATTGTGTTGAGCGCACCCGCGACGCCGTCTGACTTGACTCGACGCTGGGCCTCAGCTCAGCCGGATCAGCGCCAGGCCACCGACGACCAGGAGGGCGGCGACAATGCGCGCGCCGATCAGCTTTTCCTTCAGGACGATCACACCGATGGCCGACGCGAAGAGCACGCTCGACTCGCGCACGGCGGCGACGAGCGCGATCGGCGCCATCGTCATCGCCCACAGCGCCACCCAATAGGAGATGAACGACAACATGCCGCCGCCCAGCGGGATCAGCCAGCCGCCGCTCATCGCATCGCGGATCTCGCGCCGCTGCTGCGCGAGGCCGACCAAGCCCATCGCTGCGCCGTTGCAGAGGAAGAACGCGACGGCATAAGCGTGCCCATCGCCGGCAGCGCGCGCCCCACGACCGTCGACCAGGGTATAGGTCGAAATCAATGCTGCCGTGATCAGGGCGAAGACGATGGCGCGTTTCTCCAGCGCAGCAAGCTTGGTGCCGGGGCGAACCGACAGCAACAGCACGCCCGATGCGAGCAGAACAATGCCGAACGCGCCTGTCGCCGCCACCGGTTCGGCGAGGATCAACAGGCTACCGACCGCCGTCAGCAACGGCGCGCTGCCGCGCGCAATGGGATACACTTGGCCCAGGTCGCCCGCGCGGTAGGCTTCGGCCAAAACCTTGAAGTAGACGACGTGCAGCAGCGTCGAAATCGTCAAATGCGGCCACGACGCGCGTGCCGGCCAACCCGTGATCGGCAACAGCGGAACCGCCACCAGTCCACCTGCAATGGCCACGATCGTGATCGCCACACCCGGATCGACGCGCATCTTGAGGCCGGCGTTCCAACTCGCGTGACACAGCGCCGAAGCCAACACCGCCAAAAAAACATGAAGTTCCATGCCACCCCTCACTCCACCGAGGGCAGATGGTGCGGGCGAGGGGGCGGGGGCGTCAAGCTCGGGCCGGGCTCGGTGGCGGGGCGGACAGAGCTTCTTAGTTCAACCGGTGAGGTCGTTGATGAGCCTCCCGAGTGCGGACACCGTTCTCCCGAGAAGGAGGGCATTCATGAATGATCACTCAGGAAAGCCAGCCTTGCGTAAAGCCCCCACGAGATGCTCGGCATCCTCGGGTCGCTTGAAATAATTGGCGGTCAACGAGCGGCTGATTCTGTACCAAGGTTCGAGAGCCAAGGCGTGTGCCGCTTCTTCCTTGGCTTTGTCGAGCTCCCCCAATCGCGCGTACGTCATCGCCAAGATGAGATGGCCGTGCGCCATGTTGGGCGCCCGCGAGATAGCCTCCTGCAGGTGCGGAAGAGCTTGCGCATAGCGTTCGAGGACATAGTAGGCGAAACCGAGAGCGGCAGGGGCGTTGGGTTGATAGAACGGGTCGAGCCGCATATGGGCTTCGAGCAGTTGGACGGCTCGCGCAGCATCTCCGCCGAGCACGAGGATGTACGAAAATCGGAAGCTCGTCATATTGGCATTGAGTGAAATTGCGCGCTCGACTGCGGACAACGCGGCGTCATGCTGGCGCAAGAAAGTCAATGCTTGACCGAGCGCCACATGCGCCTCGGGCATGTCGGGCGCCAGGCGAACACTCTCGCGGGCAGATTGGTAGGACAGCTCGAGGGCGTTCGCCCACGGACAATTGTCATCCCAGCGATGAACCCATTGGGAAACGTAGATACTCGACAGGGCCGCATAGGCTCTGGCGTAGTTCGGATCGATCGTCAGGGCTTGTTCGAGGAAATTGCGTGCCCCGAACAGATGCCGTCTATCGTACGACGCGTGATAGGACGCCACGCCGACTGCAGCGCGAAGATAGTAGTCATAGGCCTGCCAGGCCGCCGGAGGTTTCGCCAGGACTCGCTCTGTTTCGGCCTGGTTCACCTGGACGGCAAGCACGGCAACTATAGTTCGTGCGACCTCATCCTGAACTTTCAGCGCATTGGCGAACGTGCGATCGTATCGCTCGGCCCAACGATGCCTGCCCGACCGGGCTTCGATGAGCTGAGCCGTTATCCGGAGCTTATTTGTCTCGCGGCGAATACTCCCCTCGAGGATGTATTGGACCCCGAGTTCCCGCCCAATCTGCCGCACATCGAACGACTTGCCCTTGTACTGGAAGCTCGAATTTCGCGCAATTACGGCCAATTCTGAAAACCGCGAAAGCTCCGTGATGATGTCCTCGCTCATACCATCGGAAAAATAATCTTCGTCAGGTTGCCCACCGAAGTTCGTAAACGGCAGAACGGCAATCGACGGGCGATCGGGCAATGGCAAATGCTCTGCGCCCGCGATGCCGTGACGCGCCGCTCGTGTCGCCGCCTTCGAGCCATCCGGAATGCTCAGCAAGTAACCACGCCTCGGCATGGTCTTGATCAAGTCTCGACCCTTGGGTCCCAAACCTCGGCGAATTTCGCTGATACACTGCGCAACAGATTCTTCGCCGACCATGACATCAGGCCAGAGCGACTGAAGTAACTCGTCTTTCGAAATCACCGTGTCGGGGCGATCCACTAGGTACTGCAACAGCTCGAGGGACTTTCGGCGCAAAACGACCGTCCCTGACGGTCCGTGAAGCGTGGCACGCACCAAATCGAACGTGGTGTCGCCAAGAACGACTGACTTGGGCGTCTGCATTGGGCATCCAAACAGCGCGAGGGATGCCCTGCGCAAGATTTCAGCCAAATTTCACGAAGGCTTCAAGACTGTCCACCCTCGAGCCTGCTTCAGTCTACCTGAGAGCATGGATCGTTCAACACTTCTACTTCGACAGCGGGGACACGATGAACGGCGCCGCGGCGTGCGATTGCTCTCCTACAGGCCGCAGTGACGGCGCAGACCTCAGTTGGGGTTCTGCGCCGTCATTCCCTGAAATGACAATCTCCCGACGCACTTCTGCTTCCGGTTTCAATTGTGGGAACTTGCTGGGTGGCACCATGATGGGCGCGATCGTCATATTCGACTGCGATGGGCGGTTCCACGATGGACGCTCCGCAAGTTTTCCCGATCATCTCGATGCCTCGATCGGAGGTGAGATGTTGAGAGATTATGTCGTCCGAAATATGGGCTATGTGGCCATCACCGACCTGAACCGCTCGACGCTCGTTCAGGTGCGGCCGGCGCAGGTTTCGATGTTTGCATTCGGTGCAGCGCTGAAATGGCTGAGCAAGAGCCAAGCAGAGCGATTCACGATCGCATGTATCAATCGCAACCAATGGCATGAACAGGCCTTCGCGTCGCGCAGGATTGCAGTCGCGCATCTGACGGCGGCTGTTTTCGCGAACGATAACCTTTTCGCATCACTGGCACTCGCTGAATGCCCGACTTCTACGCGCAGAGCCCACTATGAATAACACCCTTCTCTCGAGACGCCGCGAGCATTGCACGACTGGAACAGGAAACTCGTGCGCCTGAGATGGGTCGTAAATGGAATACGGCAATCGGGGGCGCGTCACCGATGTCAGTCCATCGCACGCGGGACTTCATAGATAGGGGAACCCAATGCATCGACGGAAATTCATGAGGGCAGGCGCTGCCACGTTTGCGGGTTCCGTATTCCCGATTTCAGTAATTGCTCAGGGAATAGCAAACTACCCAAATCGGCCTATCACACTGATCGTGCCATGGGCAGCTGGCTCGGGAATCGACATCTTGCATTGCACCCTAGCGGAGGCCGCGAGCAAGCATCTCGGGCAACCGATGGTTGTCGATAACAAGGCAGGCGCTGGCGGAACCGCAGGGCCCGCGACGATGGCGGCATTGGCGAAGCCTGATGGTTACACGATCTCTCACGTCCCAATAGGCGTTTTTCTTCTGCCGCTGCAACAAAAAGTGTCTTGGAACCCGCTTACGGACTTCACATTTATCATCCATCTCTCCGGGTTCCCAACGGGATTGGTCGTCAAGTCGGAGTCCTCTTTCAAGTCATTCCGGGATCTCATTGAATTCGCGCGCACCAATCCCGGAGCACTCACTTATGGTAGTCCGGGGGCCGCTGGCTCTCTCCATATCGGAATGGAAGTAATTGCGCGACAGGAAGGGGTTCAGTTGACCCATGTGCCCTTTAATGCGGGAATTGAGACCGCTGTTGTCGGTGGCCATATCATGGCAGCGGCGAGCGGACTTCCGGTGATGAAGCCGCTCATAGAGGCGGGCCAGTTGCGGGTTTTGACAGTATTTACTGCTGAGCGACGTCCCTGGCTGAGGGATGTTCCAACAATGCGAGACCTTGGTTACGACTTTGTCCTGGACGCCCCTTTCGGCATTGCGGGCCCCAGGGGAATGGAGGCTGGCATCGTCGAGAAATTGCACGACGCCTTCAATCTGGCGCGCAAAGACCCAAAGGTCTTGGACGTCATGAACCGGCTTGACTATCCCGATCGCTATATGGATCCGCAAGCCTATACGATATTCGCACGTCATCTATTCAATGAGCAGAAACGTTATTTGGAAACGATTGGTCTCGCGAAGAACAACTGACTACTTCACTCGCCGGGCGCAAAAATGCTGGAGGGATGCCATGCCAATATTACGGTTGTTGAGCCTGTTATGTTTTTTCGCATGTAATGATGTTGCGACTGCGCAAGTTGCGCGACAGGAACTGCATGCGTTTCAATCCGCAACCATGTCGGACGCAGATTTTCTGAACGGGAAGAAGGACGGGGGGCCGGTCACGCTCTCTGGACTCCTCCGCCTGCCGAAGGTGGGCACCGAAAAGCTGCCCGCCGTCATTTTGCTTCACGGCTCAGGTGGCATGGGCGGCTCAGGTACTGTGATCGATGAGTGGTCGAGCGAGTTGAACCAGATTGGGATTGCGACATTCGCTATTGATAGCTTTTCCGGCCGCGGCATCATTGAGACAGTGACTGACCAGACTCGGCTCGGTCGGCTGAACAAGATCGTGGATGCATTTCGCGCCCTCGAGCTCCTTTCCAAGCATCGATTGATCGATCCTGCTCGTATTGGGGTGATGGGGTTCTCTCGTGGCGGCGTTTCTGCGCTATATTCTGGCCTCAACAGGTTCCAAAAAATGCACGGCCCCAGTGCCGGACTTCAATTCGCAACACATATCGGCATGTACGCGACGTGCAGCACAAAGTACCGTGAAGACGACGATATTGCGAAGCCCATTCGTCTTCTGCATGGCACGGCCGATGATTGGGTGCCCGTTGCGCCTTGCCGCGCCTTCGCGGATCGTCTTGCAAAGGCTGGAAAAAATATTCAATTGATAGAGTACGCCGACGCGCACCATGTCTTCGACGCACCGGCCTTCAAAACACCGTTGAAGCTTCCTGCCGCGGCTACGGCTCGTCGTTGCCTGACCACAGAGGGAGATAGCGGCGTTGTCTTGAACAATGACACAAAGCAGCCGTTTGGTTGGGGGGATGCCTGTGTGGAGAAAGGCGTTACCGTCGCCTACCATGAAGCCGCAAGCAGTCAGTCGCGAATATACGTCCGTGACTTCCTCAAACAGATATTTGCTTTGAGGTAGCGTTTCACCTTATTGGACGAAGGCAAAGCAATCATGGTCGGTTTTCGACTGCCGTCGACACCATGCGAACAGCGGCTCGTGCTCCACTGCAAAAACCCACCTCAACCCCCACCTCCAGCTCGCACCACTTCCAATTCCCCCACCGTCACCCCGCCCCCTATCCCGGCGACTTCTTCCCCGCCTCATCCACCGGATGTTCACGCGCCATGCTGAAGGCGGTGGCGAAGGCGTGTTTGTAGGCGTCGGTCACGCCCTCGGCGGCGGCGCTGCCCAGATGGCGGCGGCCGAGGTAATAGACGGCCGCTTTGCCGAGCGCGAAGGTGGTGGCAAAGCTTGCAGCCGACGCGGCGGCGGCGCCGACGGTCTGGCCGTAGACGGGGATGAGCTTGGCGAGTTGACGCAATCCGAACCCGCCGAGCGTGCTGACGACGGCGCCGGTGCCGAGCGCGCCCGCAAATTCCGCCGCGACCCGCCGGTTCCATTCCACACCGTAGAGCTGAGCCAGGGTATGCAGCATGCTGGCCTGCACGCCGGGAACCGCCACGATGCCGGCAAAGGGCACGAGATCACCCGCCGCCGCCGCCAGCGCGTGGCGCAGAATGCGCGCGTGTGCGGTGCGCGCCTTGCCATCCCCCGAGCGCAGGTGCTCGTCGGCCAGCGCCGCCGCGAGCGCCAGGGGGGCCGCGTCCGAGAGCGCCCGTTTCAACTCCGCCACCCCGTAGTCGGCCGGCGCCAGTCCATCATCGGGTCGCGTGAAATCGATTGGCACGAAGCGAACGGCGGCTTTGCCGGGCAATTTCGACAGCATCGCGCGCTGCACGCTCAAGCTGCGGGCGAGGCCGCTCGCAACCGCATCGCTAGGGTGTCCATCGGCATCGAACGGGTAGGGGAGAATGTGGCCAGGGGCGGCGTAACCTTCATGCAGCGTGGTCTGAGCGATGACGATGGGCCAATCGGGGTGGCGCCGTCGCACTTCGGCCAGCGTGGCGATCACCACGTCCTGCTGCACGTCCATCGCGCGCATCGTGGCGAGCACCAAATGCGATCGCGTTTCGCAGAACGCGATGTCCTCGGCGGGATCATAACCGGCTTCGCCCAGGCCGCGCGTATCGAGAAAACGAATGACGGGAGACGCGGCCGGAAAATCGAAGATGACGGAGGCGCGGGTACACGCTCGAAAGCCGTTGCCGATTTCTGCATCTGCGACACCCGTCAGCGCGCGAATGACGGAGGATTTGCCCGACTGGACCTTGCCGACGAGCCACACGACGGGCGCGCGCACCGCCCTGTCACCAGAACTGTGGTCTGTGCCGTCAGCGGTCTGCGCCATTCCCACTCCCCGCCGTGATCGAGTGCGCTGCCCGCACTCGTGTCGGTGGCGCGCGCGACCGGCGCGTCACGTCCGTGTGACGAGATTGGCGTATTGGGCTTCTGTCAGTCCATAGGTCCACGCCACAGCCTCTCGTGCTGTGCGCACCGTAGCGGGAACTTGCAGGAAATACCGCTTGAATGAGCCGTCGGGTTCGGGCGAACCGTTGACGACTTCAACAGCGGCCCAGTTGTCGTCGCCCGGTCCCCACCACTGTCGGCGCCACAGCTTGCCCGCCGAATCCCGGCTGATGCACGTCGCCCCACCCAGCGCGATGTAGCGCTCGGGGGTTAGGATTTCGACCATGCACCGCCGGACCCAGGGGTTGGGCTGACGATCGATCGCGCGCAGCGTGAGCAGGTCGGGGCGCATCACGATCCAGTCCGGAACGGGAATGCCTTTCCAGACATGAACGGCCCACCCGTCCGCATACGCGAGGGCGGCCTGTTTGCCACTGTGCAGGCGACCGGAGGGCTCGGTGGAGAGGTGTGTGGGAAGATCGGACAACCAGCACACGCGCTCGTGGGGAAGACACCAGCCCGTGGTGGTGGACAGCGTCCACAGATCGGCGACGGGGCGGGTCTCTTTGCCAAATCCGGCGACCTCACCGATGTACGTGTAAGCGGGAAAATTGTAGTCGAGGGCATCGATCAGCGACCAACTGCTGTCTCGGAAGGCGGCGCGTCGTTCGCCCCGGCCAAACCATGACCGCACATTCCGCGGCCAGCCCAACCGGACCCGATCGACATTGGCCACCACGGCATTGCGAACGCCCAGACCTGTCGTGTTGGCGCGCGGATTGGAGGTTCCACGTTCGGCCACATCCCAAATCGACGCTACGACCGAGCTGAAGATGCGGTTTCGCGCGGCGTCGATGACTGACGTGAATGTACTTCTCACATTGGCGCCGACGCGCCTCTGATCGCCTTGCCCCAACCAGTCTTTTGCGAGCCCGATCGGACTTTCCGACCACACGATCCGCTCCGGTGGCGCCAGCCCCCCGGCCGCGTAGACAGCGCCGACAGCCTGCTCCGCCAGCGCGCGATCAGCCGCAGTGGACTTGGTTCGCGACCGTGGCGCGACATGACCCGGCAGACGGGCAAGCTGTTGCGATGTCAGCTCGGCGAGCCTAGTCGGCAACAATGCGGGCCTCCGAGGGATCGAGTTCGCGCTGGCGACGGACCCGGTAGGTGCCTTCCCGCAGCGTGATTGTGGAATGCTCGTCATGGTCGATGTGGGCCGGATCGGCGCCCACGCGGACATGACCGATGTAGAGGTTGGAGGGAACATCGCGCGCCAAGCCATCGTCGCGGAAGAAAACGACGTGGTTGCGAACGGCGTGGAAGTGGCCGGTCGCTTCACCTTCGGCCAGGACATACCGGTCACCCGATTGAGCCGTGACCACAGTGCCGGACGGTTCCACGTCCGGGACGCGTTCGATCAGAACATCACCTTGTGCGAAGAGGTCTGACATTGCTCTACTCCTTGGGCCTGCGATTGGTAAATGAATTCCCGCCCGCTCGAATTGGTTCCTCGCGGAATCAGGCGCCGTCGGGTGGCTTTGCGTTCGGTGGATGGATGCTCTCGCCGAGCAATTCCATGGGTTGGGCTGTAGGCGGCGCAGGGTGCTCGGCCCGCGCGTGTTGCGCAGGGCGTCGGCGTGTTGATTCCGCAGGCCGTTTTCGGGGTTTGGCGAGTTTGACTTTGCCGTGCGGCGGGCATTCCGTTTGAGTGGTGCCGACGAAATAAGCTTTGGCGCTTTCCAGGGCCTGCCCGAATCCGCCGACCACGCGGCGGTCCCAGTATTCACCCTCGGTGCCTTCGACGAACAGCAGGCACATCGAGGACTCCGTGGGACCTTTCGGAAACCAGTCGATCCAGCCGGGCCTCCAGTATCGCTCGATCGCGTCGCGGGAGCGTTCGACGGTGGCATTGCCGCGCATCCAGGCAAACCGGTCGGAACTCTGAAAGGTCAGCATGACGTCGCCGTCGGCATTGAAGGCGTCGACTTCGGCGGCCAGTTGGCTCGTCGCCACCACCGCGTGCCCGTCGGCCTCCAGACTGGCGACCAAAACGGGCCGGATGATCGATGGGGCGCCCGGACGCGGTTTGACGAGCATGGCAATGCGAAAATCACCGATCAAGTCGAAGAGAAACTGTTTCTGCGCAACGATGACGCTCATGATCCAGACCCACTCCTGTCGGCTGCGATTAACCTCAACTGTGGGCTGGCCAAGGCAGTTCCGCGGACGGGATTTCAAGGGAACCGACGCTGGCATGAGCCGTTGGATCGGCAAGCCAGAAACTTCTTGGAGTTCAGATAAATGCGGACTTTCTCATCCTTCGTTATTGCGGCCGTCGCCGCTGTTCCCCTTTTCACGCTCATGCCGTCGAGCAACGCGCACGCCCAGGGCGTCGACCGCGAGCGGCGGTCAGGCACCATCGGCAATTACGGCTATCGCGACAGCAGCGGGATTCGTTCGCGAGGCGAGGGCCGCAGCCAACGTCAGTTGAACCGTGGCGGCGCCTATCAGTATGGCAACGACCGTTGGGATGGTCGCCGCGGACACGGCTACCGTGATCGGGGACATTACGGATATCGCGGCTATAGCGGCTATCGCCCCATCAGCTACGGCTACACCTCGGGCTCGACCGGATATGGCGCCGACGATTGCGCGCCAACGTCTCGCCGGTCCGCGCGCACCTCGTATGGCTACGCACCGACGACATACCGTTATCGCTCCTACGGCACCGCGCCAGTCGCTTACGGCTATGCGGACGATGATTCGTATGGCTACGGCTCGTATGGCTCCTATGGCTACAGCTCGTACGGCTCGTACGGCTACAGCCCCGGCATTTCGGTGGGCTTGAGCTGGTGATTTCGAGCCGTCGTCGGTTGTCAGTAGCGTTTGATTGCATTGCGGATGGCTCCAACGAGGGCCATCCGTTTTTTTGTGATGATTGTCCGTCGCGCTGGGCCCATTGGTTCGCGGCCGTGTCACCTGGGGCCAACCGGGTCGCTCACCCGAAAATGCGGTCACCCTGCTGGTCTATGATCTGGCGCCCCTTCATCAGAGCGAAGTCGGCGGCCTCATCGATCGAGCCGAAGCGATCGGCGCGCACGAAGCGATGCGTTTTCACCGCGCCATCGATGGTTTTGGAAATCGTGCCCGCCACCTGATATTGGCCGGCTTCGGCATACGGTGCGGCTTCGATCGTGAAGCCATTGTGCTCGGCCGTGCGTGCAGGTGCGGGCGAGCTCGAGCCGCCACCGAAGAGCGATTTCCAGAATGACATCGTGAGACCCTGCGTTCGATCTGCGTCGAGCCGCTATCCTGATGCGGCGTCGGCGTCATCGCAAGGGCGGTGTCATTTGGACCGCGGTTGCCCACGCACACCCATCATGCCGCTGGGCGTCAGGGACGCATTGGGCGCATTGGAGCCTGGAGCCATGCGGCTGTCACGCTGCGGGATCTTCACGGGCTCGCCACCCACGCACGTTCGGCTGGGCACTCCAAGGCTGCCGTGCTCATCGGAGGGTACCTGCTCGCGACGCGAGGCGTACTGTTCGCGAAACGAGTCGACCAGGGGTCCCGTTTGCCGACGCAAATCCACCGTCGTGCCACAGAAGATGCTCTGGTAGATGGTCTCGATCCAGATGCGTTCGTGCGGGGGTGTGTTCTCCACCGCCACCGTGATCAGCGCCAGCGCCCGTTGCTCGTCCTTGGGCACGATCTTGCCGCGCCACAGCAGGTCGGCGAGGAACGCTTGCGCGCTCGCGTGACCTTCCTGCGTCAGCACCGACAGCCAATTCAATGCGCGCTTGTGGTCTTCGCGCACGCCGTCGCCTTTGAGATAGAGTTTGGCCAATTCGAATTGGGCATCGTGATTGCGGAAAAACGTGGCCGCCTGCTGGAGAAAAAACGCCGCCTGGGCGGGATTGGCTCGCAAGCCGATCTCCGGCAATCCATGCAGCCAATACCCCGCATAGGCCGTCAGCGCTTGGCCGACGTATGGCGCGCGACCGTCATCGTCCACATCGATCGTTGCCGCGTGCTCTTCGACGATTCCCCGATAGAGCTCGTAGGCTTGGCGATGGTCGGTATAGGTGCTGGCGCTATCCGCAAACAGCCGCGCCAAGTGATATTGACCCAGGAATGAACCGCCTTGGCTGGCGCACGTCAGTGCCGGCAGCGCGATGCTGTAGAAACCCGATTTGTAGGCCCCGATGCCCTGTTCGACAGCGGCCTCCAACGAAACGAACTTCACCTCGCAGTTGCGTGCCGCCCAAGCCTGCGGGGCGCTGGCGAGCATGAGGCCTACGGCGAGGACAGCACTGGCGGCTGCAACCCGGATGAACTCGCATGTACGCGTTGCCGTCACGCCCATCCGCTCCACCCATCGTGCACCGCTGAGCGCATGAGAACGCGCCTTGGCTGCGTCGTGCAAGGCATGAGGCATGCGCAACATGTCTCCGATGACCTGGAGGTGTGGCCGCTTCAGCGTGTCGAACGTCTCGCCGTCCATCTCTCATCCTTCAGGCTGGCCTCGAACCACCACCAGCCGATACACCGCAGTCACGCCGCCCGCGT
This sequence comes from Hyphomicrobiales bacterium, assembly GCA_031406575.1. Lineage (GTDB taxonomy): Bacteria > Pseudomonadota > Alphaproteobacteria > Rhizobiales > Hyphomicrobiaceae. The sequence continues at coordinate 1,849 of JANOHP010000005.1, read as the reverse complement.
GATTCCACGCCGGCGTCACCTTTTCCTGTCCCACCCGTCCAAGTCGCTTGTCGTTCGTGCCGCAAAGCCACGCGCATCCTCGGTCGACCCCCGCCGCCCCGGTTTTTCTGCGCCTGTCGAACACGCAAACACTGGTTCGAATTTGTGGCCCAAAAGAGGCGACTGAGGCACTGTGTCGTGGCGTGTGGGCAACAGTCTTGCGCAATAGTTAACGTCACCTTTCGAGGCGTCATCGATCGCACCGGCATCGCGAGCCGTGGGGCCGCGGTACCTCGAACCGATGGGCGCCTGCGCAACTCGGTAACCTTTGCAGACGGCGGCCTTTTGGCCCAATCGAGGTCTTTCCGGGGCGCGGCCGAAGGCGTGATCGCAAACAGCAGTTCTGTCCGGGTTGGATCAGGCCGATCTCAGCGAAGCCTGTGTTTGGCTGCACCCGCCGAGGTCGGTTGTGCGGTCGCCACCTTCGTTTGTGGCCCGAAATCACGCTCCCATGCATTGGGGATACGGCCGAGTCGGCGGCGGACGCCGTCCACCTGGGGGCGATAGAGCTCGCGCATGTGATCGCGCACCGCGTCGGGCAGCGCTGCTTCTTGGCTCGTGTTGAAGCGCCGCCCCAGTTCGCCGAACCAGCCGGGATCGAACCGTATGCCGATGAATTGGCACACGTGCCGCAAGGCCTCGAGCCGGTCCGCGTGCAGGTCCTCGTAAAACATCGTCAGCGTCTGCTCGGAGGCAAACACCGCCGCCATGTCGTCGAGCGTCGCCGTGTAGTCGCAGAACCGGGCGAAGTGGGGTTCTGCCAGCATACTGACGATCGCCTCGGTCGATTGGCGATTGGCATCGAGCTGTCGCGCGCGACACTGGTGCAGCACTTGGCTCCAGGCCCGCGCGATCGGGTTGCGCATGATGAAGAGCACGCGCGCGTCCGGCGCCAGCCGCTTGATGTGCTCCATGCCGTCGCGGCCGAGGATGGCATATTCAGGCGTCACTTCGCCGGCAAAAGGCTTGGCGCCGCGATGCTCGAAGAGCCGGACGTACCAAGCATCGTCGGTCGGGCTCGCCATATAGTCGCGATACCAGGCCCACTGGCGGCGATGCTCGCCGAAGCGATGCCATTGCGTCCACAACCGCTGATGATACTTGCGGTAGCGCGAGCGGCGCTTCTTGTTGCTCAGGTGCTCGGTAATATCGGCGACATCGTCGAAGTAATGGATTTCCTTCACCGGCGTCAGAAACAGGTCTGGATGCTCGGCCAACATGCGCGCGAGCCACGTCGTCCCCGACTTCTGCGCGCCGATGCAGACGAAGAACTTGTCGATCACCGGTGCCGACATTGGTCCCTCTCGCCCTCCAGGCTGCCACCCTTCGCGCTCATAACCCGCTGGCGTGCGCCTGACAACGCGACGTAGGGGAGCAGAGTTGCAGGATCGAAAGGACGTCGGTCGTAGTTGGGTTAGGCCACTCTTGTAGCCGTAACCCAACAGCTTCGGGCTGTGCGCGTGATGTTGGGTTACGCGCCGCTGTGCGGCGCTAACAGCCTGTCGGACTTTAGCCTGCGAACATGATAGCAGGACGCATGACCCGATTTGCTTCGACTGATCGCTCGCAGGCGTTTCTCCTGCCCCCGGACCTCAAGGACTGGGTGCCGGAGGACGATCTCGCCCACTTTGTCATCGAGGCGGTGGAGCGGGTGGATATCTCCGCCTTTCAGGTCAACGTGCAGGGCTCGGGCAGCGAGCAGTATCATCCGCGCATGATGCTGGCGCTGGTGATCTACTGCTATGCCAACGGCATTTTCTCGAGCCGGCGCATCGAGCGTGCGACGCATCGCGATATCGGCGTGCGTTTC
>JANOHP010000254.1:0-1675 GCA_031406575.1 Hyphomicrobiales bacterium | reverse complement strand
GTTGGGGACTTCCATGCCGAGGTGCAGGCCCATGCTGGCCAGCACTTCTTTGATCTCGTTGAGCGACTTGCGGCCGAAGTTCGGCGTGCGCAACATCTCCGCCTCGGTCTTCTGGATGAGGTCGCCGATGTAGACGATGTTGTCGTTCTTCAAGCAGTTGGCCGAGCGAACGGACAGTTCCAGCTCGTCCACCTTCTTGAGCAGCGCGGCATTGAACGCGAGTTCGGGATGCGAACGTTCTTCGACGGCCTTTTTGGGTTCCTCGAAGTTGATGAATACCGAGAGCTGATCCTGAAGAATGCGGGCAGCCAGCGCCACCGCATCTTCCGGCGTGATCGATCCGTCGGTCTCCACCGTCATCGTCAGTTTGTCGTAGTTGAGGATCTGGCCTTCGCGGGTGTTCTCGACGCGATAGGAGACCTTTTTGACGGGCGAATAGAGGCTGTCGATCGGGATCAGGCCGATTGGCGCGTCATCGGGGCGATTGCGGTCGGCGGCGACGTAGCCCTTGCCCATCGCAGCGGTGAATTCCATACGGATCGAAGCACCCTGATCGAGCGTGCAGATGACGTGATCAGGGTTGAGGATCTCGACTTCGGAGCTGACTTCGATGTCGCCGGCACGAACGACGCCGCTGCCCTCTTTCTTCAAAACCATGCGCTTGACGCCGTCCGAATGGACGCGCAGCGCGATGTCCTTGATGTTGAGGATCATGTTCGTCACGTCCTCGCGGACGCCGGGGATCGAAGAGAACTCGTGCAACACGCTGTCGATGTGGACAGTGGTGATCGCGGCACCCTGCAGCGACGACAGCAGCACGCGCCGCAGCGCGTTGCCCAGCGTCATGCCGAAACCGCGCTCGAGCGGCTCGGCCACCATGGTCGCGCTGCGATTCTTGTCGCGACCGGCCTCGATCTGCAGCTTGTTGGGCTTGATGAGGTCTTGCCAGTTCTTCTGCAACACGGGGTTCACCTCGATATCGGGCCGGCCCTGCCGGTCACTTCAATTATGTCGTCCGCCGATCCCATCATCCCCACCGCCGGCTGACCGGACTGATTGGTGGATGACTGCGGCGGTGCAAACGACCCGGAATACTGCTGTCGTCGGCGCGTCAGACGCGCCGGCGCTTGCGTGGCCGGCACCCGTTGTGGGGAATGGGTGTCACGTCGCGGATGGACGTAATCTGGAAGCCGGAAGCTTGCAGAGCACGCAGAGCCGATTCACGACCCGAACCCGGCCCGCTGACTTCGACCTCGATCGTGCGCACACCGTGCTCGGCCGCCTTCTTGCCGACGTCCTCGGCCGCAACCTGCGCCGCGAACGGTGTCGACTTGCGCGAGCCCTTGAAGCCCATCGTGCCCGACGACGACCACGCAATGGTGTTGCCCTGCGCGTCGGTGATGGTGATCATCGTGTTGTTGAACGAGGCGTTCACATGCGCGACGCCCGATGCGATGTTCTTCTTCTCGCGACGGCGCACCTTGCCACGCTGCTGCTGTTCTTTCGCCATGTCTCTCGCTTTCGAGTGAGCCCGCATTGCCTGCGGCCCGCAACTGCGCCGATCCCAGCGTCACCGACGCCGGTCGCCCGTGAGGGCTTATTTCGTTGCCTGCTTCTTGCCGGCAATCGCTTTCGCCGGACCCTTGCGCGTGCGCGCATTGGTATGCGTGCGCTG
>JANOHP010000239.1:0-10179 GCA_031406575.1 Hyphomicrobiales bacterium | reverse complement strand
CCCGCTCTGTGTTCGAGGTGACAGAGCCCGAGCGCGAGGCGTTTTGGGAGAAGCGCTACGGCGAGCCGGGCTTCGGCATCTGGATGGGCAATTTCCGCGATGTGCTGACCGACCGCGAGGCCAACACGCTGATGTGCGATTTCGTGGCGCGCAAGATCCGCGAGCGCGTCAAGAATCCTGTCGTGGCGGAAAGGCTGGTCCCGAAAAACCACGGCTTCGGCACGCGCCGCGTGCCGCTCGAGAGCGGCTATTTCGAGGTCTACAACCAGCCGAATGTGAAGCTGATCGATCTCAACGAGACGCCGATCGAGTGCGTCACGCCGGACGGCATCCGCACGTCCGCGGGCGAGCAGAAGTTCGACATGATCATCTACGCCACCGGCTTCGACGCCATCACCGGCGCCTTCGATCGCATCGACATCCGGGGCATGGGCGGCGCTTCGTTGAAGGACAAGTGGGCCGACGGGCCGGTGACCTTCCTCGGCATTCTCGCCGACGGGTTCCCGAATTTCCTGATGGTGATGGGGCCGCATGCCGGCCTCGGCAACTTCCCGCGGGCAGTCGAATACACGTCCGACTGGGTGACTGCGTTGATCCGCCACGCACGCGACAACGGCGTCACTCGAATCGATGCAAGACCGTCGGCGGCGAAAGCCTGGACCGATCACGTCATCGAGACGAACGAGGGATTGCTGTTCAATGAGGTCGACTCCTGGATGACCGGGATCAACCGGAACCTGGAGGGCAAGCAGGTCCGCCGGGTCATGCGCTACAGCGGCGGCCATCCGGCCTTCCGCCAGCGCTGCGAAGGTGTTTCAGCCGGGGGCTATGGCGAACTGTCGATGGAATGAGGGCCAGGACGGCGTCGACCTAACCGCATTCAGCGGCTCCGACCTGTGATCCCCGCATCCCCCGGCGTGGTGGTGGTGGTGGTGGCGCCGCCACCGGGCCGTCATCCCGTCATCGATGACCAGCTCCGAGCCGATAACCCAGGAAGATTTGTCGGAGGCCAGAAAAAATACGCCATGGCGATGTCGTCGGCGGTGCCGAGCCTGCCCATTGCGCAGCGTCCGCTTTGTGCGGAACCGTGGACTCCGTCTTGGAGCGATATTGACATCGGATTGATCGAACGGCCGATGTCTGCTTCCTCTGCACAACGACGGTCAACCCATTGGCGCGCGTCGAGAATGACCCAGAGCCGCCGAAGTGCATGGGCTCAACACTCGTGTTGCAAAAGTGCAGAGCCCGGCGGCGAGCGACGTGTGCACCGCAACAACCTCACTTTTGCCATGTCACGGCGGCGATGGCAGCTTGTCACCCGAGACCGCTTCCGTTCTGATTTTCGAGATGGGCCATAACCGGTAATTCGTGCCGGGCATGGCGCAACTTTGTGTTGCAGAGACGCAACATTTAATTCAACGGCACTCGGACGGCGGCACGGCCAGTCTGAAACGGGCTGGCCTGCATTTTGGGCTCCATACCGATGCCTGTGTCGCGCACCTCTAAGGTGACCACGGCGCCGGCCTGGCCATTGTCGACCGACGAGACGCAGACCGCGACTCCGCCGCTTTGGGCGAACTTGATGGCGCTCGCTATCACGTTGACGAGGACCTGCCGTTTGCGACCGGAGTCGCCCATGACATAGCCGGAACCGGCCCTGTCCAGAGAGAGGTTGAGGTCGATCCGCTTCGTCTGAGCTTGCTCCGCCAAGAGTTCCACTGCATCTTCGACGCAGTGGGCAGCCTTAACTCCTAATAGGAGATGGGCAGTCGCCCGCTCCTGAGGGCCGGAAGCGTGCATCTCACACGGGTATCACGGCGAAGCCCGCGCGTGGGAAATGGACAACCGTCTCGCCCACCCGGTCGTCACGACGCGCAATGGCGATGTGCTGGGCCGACAGCGAGACGATCGTGCCCCTCACCTCCACCTTCCCGTAGTCGTCCGGCACGATCGCCACGTGATCGCCGGGCTTTCTGCCGTTGGGATCGTTCGCATCGGCCTCAATGGACGTTTGTGGCGCCGCCGCCATCGCAATGTCCAGCGCCGCCTCCTCCGACATCTCCGCGCGGACGCCGTGGCCGATCGCCTCCATGCGGCGCTCCCATGTCAGGGTGCGCGGTGCGCTGCGGAAAATCGGATCGAGCCCGGCGACTTCGGCAGCCGCATCCGTCAACCCCGTGCGGACGTGCCAGACGATCATATAAGCATGGATGTCGGCGAGGCTGAGATCCTCGCCCAACAGGCAAGGCCGACCATCATCCAGCTGCGCCTCGATCCAGCTGATGTGGGCGCGAAATTGGTCGCGCATCTGCGGAATGGCGGATCGCATGGCGGCGATATCCAGCTTGGCGTCGAACAGGCGCTCACGATCAGCCAGGAACTCGGGCGGGATGGCGTCGCCGCGCGCGCCGAGTGTGAGTTTGACATTGTTCATGAAAAACGTGCGATCTGTCCACATGCCCAGCGCCCACGGCATGCCGGCGTTGCCGCCGGGCAATAGGGTTGGGTTTGGAAACCGGCGCTCGAGTTCCCGCAGGATCATCTGGCTATCGCAGTAGATGTCGGCGCCGATCTGCATGGTCGGCGTGCGGCGATAGCCCCCCGTCATCGGCATCAAATTGGGACGCGGCAGAATGCGTGGGATCTGCACCGAGCGCCACGCGATCTTCTTGTAGCCGAAAGCGATCCGGATCTTTTCCGAGAACGGCGATGGATCGAAGTGGTGCAGGATGATCGGATATGGAGGCGTCATGGAAGTTTCCTCTTCGAAGAGTTTCCGCGCAACCGCGATCATGCGTGCGGGGCGGCATCGAGCGCTTTCAGCGCAGCCTCTTGGAAGGCCTCGCTCTGCGTGGGGTGAGCATGCATCGTGGCAGCAATATCCTCGAGTCTGGCGCCCATTTCCAGAGCCAGCGCGAACCCGGCCGCCAACTCGGACACGCCGCGGCCTACCGCTTGAACCCCGAGCACCACATGATCGTCTGCGCGCGCCACGATGCGCACAAAGCCCACGCTGTCCGCCATTGTCAGGGCGCGGCCGTTGGCAGCGAACGGACTGAGGCTCGTGATGATGTGCGCGCCCGTCGCGCGGGCAGCGTCGGGCGACAGGCCGACGACGACGACCTCGGGATCGGTATAGCAGACGGCGGGGATCGCCACCTTGTCGAAGGTCCTTTTATGGCCGGCGATGATCTCGGCCACCATCTGGCCCTGCGCCATAGCCCGGTGCGCCAGCATCGGTTCGCCCGTGACATCGCCGATGGCCCAGACTTGCCGCATCGAGGTGCGGCACTGCGCATCGATGCGAATACTGCGGCCCGACATCTCGAGTGAGAGGTTGTCGAGTCCAAACCCCTCGAGTCGCGGATGGCGGCCGACCGTGACCAGCACCTTGTCGGCCGCGATGCGGCGCTCTGGACCGTCCGCTGCGGCGATCACGAGGCTGTGTTCGTCCGAGCTATAGCTGATCGCGCGCAGGCCCAGATGAACGCCGATGCCGAGTTCAGCGAGACGCGCCGCCACCGGCCTCGTCAACTCCGCGTCGTACAGCGGCAGTATTCGATCGGCGACTTCCACCACTTCGACCTTGCTGCCGAGCTTGGCAAAGGCGGTGCCCAGCTCGAGCCCGATATAGCCGGCGCCGACAACGGCCAGACGAGCTGGCGGCTCGGTCAGGCTCAGCGCTTCCGTGGACGACAAGATCGGTCCACCAAAAGGCAGGTCGCTCAAGGCCGTCGGTTCCGAACCCGTGGCCACCACAATGTGCTCCGCCGTGATGTGGAACTGACCCTCTGACGTTTCGACCAGGCAGGTCTTGCCATCGAGCATGCGGCCTTGCCCCCGCAAAACGCGGACCTTGGCGCGCCGCAGCAGCCCGTCGACGCCGCCGGTCAGACGCGCGACAACGCCGTCCTTCCAATTTTGTGTCCGGACAAAATCCAATGTCACATTGCTGGTCTTGATGCCGAGTGGGGACTCGTTGCTGAAATGACGGGCGCGATGGAACTCGTCAGCCGCATGAATTAGCGCCTTCGACGGAATACAGCCGATGTTGAGACAGGCGCCGCCCAGATGCGCGCGCTCGACGAGGAGGGTGTCGAGGCCGAGTTGGCCAGCGCGGACGGCGGCGGTGTAGCCCCCGGGTCCTCCGCCCAGCACCAGCACCTGGCAGGACAAAGGCTGCATTCAGGCCTCCCAGGGATCGAGAAAGATCATGGCTGGCGTCTCAAGCAGCTTGCGCATCTTCTGCACGAACTCGGCTGCGACGAAGCCATCGATGATGCGGTGATCGAACGAGCAAGACAGGTTCATCATTCGCCGCGGCTCGAAGCTATTGCCACCCCAGACCGGACGCACGGAAATCTTATTGATGCCGACGATGGCGACCTCGGGCGCGTTGATGATCGGCGTCGTGGCGAGCCCGCCCAGCGGACCCAGGCTGGTGATGGTGATCGTCGATCCTTGCAGGTCCTCGCGGCCAGTCGAACCAGCGCGCGCGGCTTGCGACAAGCGAGTGACCTCGCGTGCGCAGTCCCAGATGTTGCGCGCCTCCGCATGGCGCACCACCGGAACCATCAGCCCGCCCGGTGTGTGCGTGGCGATGCCGATGTGGACCCCGCCGAAGCGGCGGATCGTCTCGACCTCGTCGTCGAAACGGGCATTGAGCTCGGGATGCGCGCGCACGGCCAGGACCAGCGCCCGCATTACGAACGGCAGCACGGTCAGCTTTGGCCGGTCAGGCTTGCCGGAGGCATTGATGTCGGCGCGCAGGCTCTCGAGGTCGGTGACGTCGACCTCCTCGATGATCGAGAAGTGGGGGATGCGGCGCTTGGCCTCCTGCATGCGGTGGGCGATCGTGCGGCGCAGACCCGCCAGCTTGATCTCGGTGATGGTGGTGTCGGCCGGCGCAGCCTGCGGCCGTTGCGGTGGACCAGGAGACGTTGCCGCACGCGCGATGTCGTCGTGCCGGATGCGACCGGCTGGGCCGCTTCCCTGGACGCGCCTCAGGTCGAGCCCGAGGTCGCGCGCTTTCTGGCGGACGGCAGGAGAGGCGAGTGGGCGGTTGGTGAGCGCTTGCGGAAGCGGAGGCGCGGGAACCGCAGGTTGGAGCGAGGCTGCCTTTTGCGGCCGAAGTCCGACGTTCCCGACACCTCCGGTGTCGCCGGCGTCACCGTCGGATTTCGCGAAGGGCTCAGTTCGATCTACGGTGTCGCCGCATTCGATCGGTGGCGCCGTCTTGCCCGCGGCGGCCGTCTCGATCGCGAGGATTTCGGCATGGACGGCGACCGTCTGCCCGACGTCGATCGCGACCCGCACGACACGACCTTCGACCGGGGACGGGATCTCGACGGTCGCTTTGTCGGTCATGACGGCGGCCAGGACCTGGTCTTCGCGCACCAAGTCGCCCACGCGAACGTGCACCTCGACAATCTCGGCCTCGGCGACACCTTCGCCGACGTCGGGCAGCTTGATGATGCGCACCGCCATTCACGTCGCCTCCAGCACGCGTTTGAGGGCCTCCGCCACGCGAGCCGGCCCCGGGAAGTACTGCCACTCCTGTGCATGCGGATAAGGCGTATCCCAGCCGGTCACACGCTCGATCGGGGCTTCCAGGTGATAGAAGCAAGCCTCCTGCACGAGGGCTGACAGCTCCGCCCCGAACCCACTCGTGCGCGTCGCCTCGTGCACGATCACACAGCGACCGGTTTTGCGGACCGAGGCGGTGATCGTCTCGACGTCGAGCGGGACCAGGGTCCTGAGGTCAATGATCTCGGCATCGACACCAGCCTCGTCAGCGGCGGCCTGCGAGACATGCACCATCGTGCCATAGGCGAGCACCGTCACCTCGGCGCCCACGCGCCGAATCGCCGCTTTCCCAATCGGCAGCGCGTAGTGCCCTTCGGGCACCTCGCCCAGCTCATGCTTGGCCCACGGTACGATGGGACGATCGGGATGGCCGTCGAAGGGGCCGTTGTAGAGCCGTTTGGGTTCGAGGAAGATAACGGGATCGTCGTCTTCGATGGCTGCGATCAAGAGCCCCTTGGCGTCGTACGGGTTGGATGGCACGATCGTCTTCAGCCCGCATACGTGCGTGAACAGCGCTTCCGGGCTCTGCGAATGGGTCTGCGCTCCGAAAATACCACCGCCCGTCGGCATCCGAATGGTGAGCGGAGCGGTGAAATCGCCAGCCGAGCGATAGCGCAAACGGGCAGCTTCCGAGACGATCTGGTCATAGGCTGGATACATGTAGTCGGCGAACTGGATCTCGACGCACGGCCGCAAGCCGTTGGAGGCCATTCCGACGGCGGCGCCGACAATTCCCGTTTCGCTGATCGGCGTGTCGAAGCATCGGTGGCGGCCATGTTTTTGTTGCAGCCCCTTGGTGCAGCGGAAGACGCCACCGAAGTAGCCGACATCTTGACCGAATACGACGACGCTCGAATCCTTACTCATCATGACGTCCTGCGCGTCGCGGATCGCCTCGATCATGGTCATGCGCGCCATGGCTACCGTCCCATCGGAGTTTTCTCGTCGTTTTCTCGTCTATGGGGTGTTGTGGTTTGTTGCTTTCGCGTGGCCGCCCCCAACCCCGCGCAGATGCCAAGCCGAGATGGCCGACTCGCATCAGTACCCCGCCTCCTGCCGCTGACGCTGCAAGTGCGGCGGCATCTCCTTGTAGACGTCCTCGAAAATGTCGCGACCGGAGGGCTTCAAAGGACTGTGCAAGGTGCCATAGGCCTCGGCCTGCTTCTGGGCCGCGATCACGTCCGATTCGATTTCGGCTACGGCCTGCGCATGCCGTTCAGGCGACCAGGCCCCCTTGACGATCAGATGCTGCTTCAATCGCTCGACGGGATCGCCGAGCGGCCACAGATCGAATTCCTCCTTCGGTCGGTAGGCGGTGGGATCATCGGACGTCGAATGCGCAGCGGCGCGGTAGGTGACGTGCTCGATCAACGTCGGCCCGAGATTGCGCCGCGCGCGCTCGGCTGCCCAACGCGCCACAGCGTGCACCGCTAGATAATCATTGCCGTCGACTCGCAGGGCCGGAATACCGAAGCCATGTCCGCGCGCGGCAAAGGTCGGCGCGCCGCCTTTGGCGATGCCCTGGAAGGTCGAAATCGCCCATTGATTGTTGACGACATTGAGAATGACAGGCGCCCGGTAGGTCGAGGCAAACACGAGAGCGGCGTGAAAGTCCGACTCCGCCGTTGAGCCGTCTCCGATCCAACCGGCGGCGATGCGGGTATCGCCCTTGATCGCCGAGGCCATGGCCCAGCCGACGGCCTGCATGAACTGCGTGCCGAGGTTGCCGGAAATCGAAAAGAAACCGTGTGCTTTCGAACTGTAGAACACCGGCAGCTGCCGGCCTTTCATGGGGTCGTGGCTGTTCGAATAAACCTGGCACATCATGTCGGTGAGGGGATAGCCGGCGGCGATCAGCAAGCCCTGCTGCCGATAGGTCGGGAAGTTCATGTCGCCCGGCTCGAGCGCCTTCTGGAAGGCCGTGGCGATCGCTTCCTCGCCCGTCGACTGCATATAGAACGACGTCTTGCCTTGGCGTTGCGCCATCAGCATGCGGGCGTCGTAGGCGCGCACTGTCAGCATATGGCGCAGGCCCGCGCGCAAGTCCTCGTCGGATAGCAATCCTGCCCAGGGACCTACCGCCACGCCTTGCCCGTCGAGGACCCGGATCACCGTATAGGCGAGGTCGCGCAGGGCGTCGGCCGATGACGCAACATCAGGGCGACGCACCGAGCCCGCGTCGGGTATGGGAAAGCTGCTGTAGTCAGGCTTGCTGCCCGGCCGGAATGCAGGCTCGGGAACATAGAGAGACAGGGCGGGAGCCGGCAGCGCCGGCAAATCTGTCGTGGCGGGAGCGATGTCTTGCATGCAGAAATCCCTTCTGGCCGTGACACGAATTTTCTATCCCGTCAGATCCAGAATGTGCTTCCATAGTTTTGTGAAATTCGCGATTACGCAGAAGATCCTTCTACCTCTGCAGAACCGCTGGTGAAAGGCGCGCTCTAACACCGGCTTCCCCCTTTCTTCCCCATGAGCGCTGGACCAGAGCACACGAGACCGCAGATGAAGGTGTTGGATGAGATCGACCGAAAGATCCTGAGGGAACTGCAGGCCAACGGCCGGCTCACCAATGCCCAACTGGCCGACCTAGTGGGGTTGTCTGCGAGCCCCTGCTGGCAGCGGGTGAAACGGTTGGAGGACGACAGCTACATTACGGGATACGCGGCCCTGCTCGACCAGAAGCGGCTCGGGTTGCCCGATACCGTCATCATCGAGGTGACCCTGGAACGCCACGATGACGAAGTGCTCGAACGGTTCGGCCGGGCGCTCACCGATTTGCCTGAAGTGTTGGAGGCCTATTTAACGACAGGCGAGTACGACTACTTCATCAAAGTCGCCATCGCCGGCACAGAGGGCTACGAGCGCTTCCTCCGGGAGAAACTGTATAAGATCCCCGGCATCCGCCACACCCGCACATTCTTTACATTGCGTTGCTTGAAGAGGAATTTTTCGGTGGTGCCGTAGATGGCGCCGGGGCTCCTTCAGCGCTGGTTCGATTGGGTGGCCAGATAGCCCTGCGCAAGGCTCGCTGACCGCCGACTGACGTCGGTTGTGGCACGGGGCGCTCTTCCGAGGCGTTCACAGAGCGATTTTCTACGCGCGTCCTCCATTGAGGGGCAATGTGTCCTCTTGAAACAATTGCGGCTACCCCCCAGGCAGGGTCGGGGCGAGCCGCTACTCACCTGAGCAGACGCAACCCGAGGTTCAGGGCCAAGCCGCAACCTGTGTGGCTCGACGGTACTTTGCTGGGTGCCTGCAAATCGACTGAGCAAAATTCGGAGTTGCGAAATTCGAATTCCTTCGGGGGGACCATGACCGAGCCACCAGCAGGTTACCTGAACGTAATCAACACGATCGACTGGTTTACCGAGAAAATCGGTATTGGCATGTCCTTCATCTTCGTGCCGCTTCTCCTTGTGCCGAACGTCTATGAGGTCTTCAGCCGCTACGTCCTGAAAGATCCGACAATCTGGGCGCTCGATGTCACGACGCTGTCCTTCGGCGCCCTGTTCATGCTCGCCGGCTCTTATGCTCTGCAACAAGGCGCCCACGTCCGCACGGATATCCTGTGGGACAAATTCTCCGACAGAACCAAGGGCCTCATCGATTCCTGCGCTTTTGTTTTTTTGTTCCTCCCGACGATGGCGATCCTCGGCTGGTCGAGCTGGGACGATTTCATCTATTCGATGGGGATCGACGAGAGATCGAACTCCGGTGCCTGGCAACCGATCATCTGGCCGCTGCGCGCCGTAATCCCGTTCGCGTGCGGCTTGCTTTTTCTCCAGGGCTTGTCTGAACTCATGAAAAGCGTCTGGGCCGTTCGCTCTGGAAAACTTCTCGTGAAGCACGAGAAGATCGAGGTCTGATCCCATGGACGCAAATGAAATTCTCGGCATGATCATGCTCGCCTGCATGGTCGCCATCATCTTCGTCGGCTTCCCGATTTCGTTCACATTGTTGTTCCTGGCGCTGGTCTTCGGCGGCTTCGGCATGGGATGGGAGCAGACCTTCAGCCTTGCCTACCTCCAGATTTGGGGAACCATGAAGGAGGACATTCTCGCATCGGTCCCTGCCTTCATCTTCATGGGATACATGTGCGATCAGGCGGGCCTGATGGAACGCCTGTTCACCTCGTTTCGCCACATGCTCGCATGGATGCGCGGCGCCCTTTATCTGGTGGTGCTCCTGACGGCGACGTTGTTTGGCATTGCCTCTGGGATCGTCGGCGCGTCCGTGACGATGCTGGGCATCATGGCCGGTCCCATGATGATCAAGGCGGGCTACGATGCGAAACTGTCGGCTGGCGCCATTACGGCTGGCGGAACACTGGGCATCCTCATTCCGCCCAGCGTGATGCTCATCGTCATGGGACCGACCATGGGCGTGCCCGTGAATTTGCTATACGCGGCAGCGTTCGGTCCAGGCTTCCTGCTTGCGGGAATGTACATCGCTTACTGTATGATCCGCAGCTACATCAACCCGTCTCTGGGACCGCCAGTCCCCCTCGAGGAGCGGATTACGGACCGCTGGGTGATCTTCAAGGAAGTCGTCATCGGTATTGTCCCAGTGACCGCACTAACCTTCGCCACGCTG
>JANOHP010000238.1:0-26018 GCA_031406575.1 Hyphomicrobiales bacterium | reverse complement strand
CGTCGATGAACAGGACGACCCGGCCCGCTTCAGCCTCGATCTCCTTCAACACGGCTTTCAGACGTTCTTCGAACTCACCGCGATATTTGGCGCCGGCCACGAGCGCGCCCATGTCGAGCGACAGGAGCTTTTTGTTCTTCAGGCTCTCGGGAACGTCGCCCTTGATGATGCGCTGCGCCAAGCCTTCCGCGATGGCCGTCTTGCCGACGCCCGGCTCGCCGATCAGCACCGGATTGTTCTTCGTGCGCCGCGACAGCACCTGGATCGTGCGCCGGATCTCCTCGTCGCGCCCGATGACCGGATCGATTTTGCCCTCGGCGGCGGCTTCGGTGAGGTCGCGAGCATAGCGCTTGAGCGCATCGTAGCCCTGCTCGGCCGACGCCGAGTCGGCTGTGCGGCCCTTGCGGATGTCGTTGATCGCGCCATTCAGCGTCTGCGGCGTCACGCCCGCGCTCTGCAAGGCCTTGGCCGCATCACTCGAGCCCTCGACCGCGATGGCCACCAGCAGACGCTCGGCTGTCACGAACTTATCGCCGGCCTTCTCCGCGATCTTCTCGCCCTGGTCGAAAACCCGCGCCAACTCGGGCGACAAATACACCTGTCCCGCGCCGCTCCCTGAAACCTTGGGCCGTTTGGCGAGCGCGCTTTCGGTCGCCGCCAAAGCATCCCGCGAGCGGCCACCCGCGGCTGCGATGAGCCCGGACGCCAGCCCCTCGGAATCGTCCAACAGCACCTTCAGCAGATGTTCGGGTGCAACCTGTTGATGTCCTTCGCGAAGCGCCAGGTTCTGGGCCGCTTGTATGAAACCCTTTGCCCGGTCCGTGTACTGCTCGATATTCATGCGTTCGTCCTCCACCCGTCACGCTATGCCCCGAAGCAGCACCCGCGACCGTGATCCCGATCAATGGGCATCCTGCGCGGCCTGCCCACGTCGGCATGTAGGTGTACTGGGCCGCCAAAGAAAGATCCGAACCGAAACGATCTGCACGCGTTGTCGGTGTGATCACCCGCGCCAACTCAGCCAACAGATTTTCCAGCAAGGTTGGCACTTGTGACTGGCCTGCTCTTTTGCGCTGCATTAACCTTGTCGCAAGCCCTCAGGTTCACGCGTTGGCGATCCCATCCCCAAGAGGAACACGTACCATGTTCGCAATTGCATCGAAGTTATCCACCGCCGCCGCTGTGCTCGTGCTGTCGGCCGGTCTGGCGCTGGCGCAAACCCCGGGTGCTGCACCTGCACCTTCGGCTGGAGCGGCCGCTGGAACAAAGGCGCCCTCCAAGGGCACCAAAAAAGCCACGACCCCCGAAGGCATCGAGTGCTCGGCTCAGGCCGACACGAAAGGTTTGAAGGGCAAAGAGCGCAGATCATTCCGCTCCAAATGCATCTCGGCCATGAAGAAGGGCAGCAAAGCCAGCGCGCCCAAGGCTTCGACCAAATCGTAATGCAACGCTCGACTGATCCCGACCCGAACAAACATAAAGCCGGCCTTTTGAGCCGGCTTTATGCATGCATCTCTGCATCAGGAGAGTGTCGCTGCTGCCGACCGACGCGCGGTGTGCTTGGCCCCGGCGGGCTGGGGGGCTGAGTTCCAGAGCCCATGCACTGCGACGTCCATCGACGCAACGACATCGCGGGACATATGCGCGCTTTGCGGCGCGCCGTTGGCCCAATCGTGACCGCGCTGAGGCGACACGAGACGGGTCCACCCACCGCATCGCTTGCGTCCAGCACGCGATGTCGTAATCTCGTCACAGACACCAACCAGGAGGCGCTCATGAGCGATAGCGAGCCGATAGCGTTCCGCCCCCGCAGCGGGGCATCCAACGACGGTTCATCATCGCATTACAAGCCACCCACGCCCTCCGTGACGACCTTCGACCGGCGCGAGCTGGGCCAAATTCTCACCGTTTACGGACGCAAAGTCGCCGCCGGCGAATGGCGGGACTACGCCATGGATTTCGGGCGCGATCAGGCTGTGTTTTCGGTCTTTCGGCGCACCAGCGAGTGGCCGCTCTACCGGATCGAGAAGACACCGAAGAATGCTCGCAAGCAGGGCGCCTACAGCGTCGTGACAGCCACAGGTCTCATTCTCAAGCGCGGCCACGACCTCGACCGCGTGCTCGACGTATTCAGCGCCAAGCGGCTGCACCTCGTCGAGGGCTGACGCACGCACCGCGCGCCTGCGCCGCTCCCGGTCACGATCCTTTCCCCAGTCCAGAATCGAGAAGGGCCCCGTGTCGCCACGGAGCCCTTCCGATACGTCGAACTTCCGTCCGCTCGTCAGTCGCGATTACCGATCAGCGACAGCAGGAACTGGAAGAGGTTCACGAAGTCCAGGAACAGCGACAGCGCGCCCCAAACCGCAGCTTTGGCCGTTTCGACCGAGTCGCCCGCGATCATCATGTACTCGTCTTTGATGCGCTGCGTGTCGTAGGCGGTGAGGCCCGCAAACACCAGCACGCCGATGCACGAGATGGCGAACTGCAACGCGCCCGACTGGAACCACAGGTTCAGCAGGCTGGCGAGGATGATGCCGATCACGCCCATCATCAGGAACGTGCCGAAGCCCGACAGGTCGCGCTTGGTCGTGTACCCCCACAAGCTCAAGCTTGCGAAAGCAACCGACGTGATCGCGAACACCTGGGCGGCGGAGCCCAGCTTGTAGCGCATGAACACGGCCGAGAGGCCCGCACCGACGAGCGCAACGAGCGTCCAATAGGCCGCCTGCGTGCCACCCACGCTGAGCTTATGGCCCATGAACGCGAGGCCGAGCATCATCACCAGCGGTGCAAACGCTATCACGAGATACAGCGGCGAGCGGAAGAACGTCGCACCGAAGGCGGTCAGCTTGTGACTACCCATCGTCGCAACGGTCAGCGCCGGGTCATTCGTCACCGACATGGAGAACAGCACGTAGGCGATCACGGCCGCCAAGCCGATACCGCCCGCAAGATAGTTGTAGACCCGCACCATGTGCGCGCGCAGGCCTGCATCGAGTGCGCCGGTCTGCGCCTGAGTGGCGTAACCCGTCTGCGCATTTCTGGGTAGGAATTGGGCCATTAGCGAAGGTTCCCTTTGAGCTTATCGTGCCACATGCGGACCGAGCCGCAATTACGAACACTGCAGCAATATGCCGTCAGTCGGTGTCGCATTCAAGGACTGCCGTGAATTAAACCCGACCATCTTGGTTGGGTTTTGTCGACTCATGCTTAATTCATCACTTATGAATCTTCCCACCGGCATTGTGTTCATCATTCCGACCGCAGATGCGGCACCGAGCGGGCGTTGAGAACACGCCACGTGCCCAACCCGCCGAGCAGAAGCACGAGGGCAGTGGCGATTCCCAGGGCCATCCCCACCGCCGGCAGAGAAAAGACGAACGGAACGTCCATGAGCCGCGTCACCGCCAGCCAAGCGGCGAGACTCCCCAGGATCACCGCCAGAATGGCGGTCGCGAACGCCAGCATCAGATATTCGGCCGCGTGCATCGTCAGGATTTCGCGGCGCGTGCCGCCCAGCACCTTGATGATCACCGCCTGCTTGATCCGCCGCCGCTGCGCCGTCGCCAGCGCGCCTGCCAGCACGAGCGCGCCTGCGATCAGCGTGATGCTGCCCGCGGCCCGCACCGCCACCATGATCTTGCGGAACACCGTGTTGAAGGCGTTGATCGCATCCCGCACCCGGATCGCCGTCACAGCCGGGTAGGCTTTCCCGATCTGTCGCGCCAAATCGGCTTCCTGAGCAAGCGCTGTCGCTGGCGGCAGCGTGATCGTCGCCAACAGGTTGTGTGGCGCCCCGCGTAGCGCATTGGGCGAGAACACCATCACGAAGTTGATCGCCAGGCTTTCCCAGCGCACCTCGCGCAGGTTGGCGACGCGGGCCTCGATGTTGCGGCCGAGCACGTTGACCACGATCGTGTCGCCGATCTTCAAGCTCAACCGCCGCGCGATATCGGCCTCGAACGAGACCAGCGGCTCGCCGTCATAGCCCGTCGGCCACCAGCTACCCTCCACCAGCCGCGAGCCTTCCGGCACCGCATCGTCGTAGGTCAGCCCGCGATCACCCGAGAGCACCCACTGCACCTCGGGCGTCGGCTTGATCTGCTCGACCGGCCGACCCGCGATCTGCACGATCCGGCCGCGCAGCATCGGCGCCTGATTGAGATGCGCCTGCGGTGTCACGCGCTTGACCAGCGCGGTGAAGCCCTCCATGTCGGCGCGGGGAATGTCGAGCACGAAGAAATCCGGTGAGTTGCGCGGCAGCCGGCTTTCCAATTCGTCGACGATCGAGCTGTCGGCGAGGCTGACGGCCACCAGCAGCGACAATCCCGCCCCCAGCGACAGCACCACCGATCGCGTCAGTCCGCTCGGACTGCCAATGCTCGCCAGCGCCAGCCGCAATTCGGGACGGCGCGGACGCGGCAACCGGCGGGCGAGCATCGTCAGCCCGTGCCCCAGCAGCCAGAACAGCGCGAAGATCCCAGCGAGGCTCAGGCAGAAATACAGCGCAATGCGCTGCGATTCCGATGTCACCAGTGCCACGCCCAACAGCGCCAACGCCATCAGAACGGTCGCCGCAGTGATCCACCACGGCGGCCAAACACGGTCCGTCGACACCTCGTCGCGAAACAGGGCCGCAGCCCGAATGGCGCTCGCCCGGCCCAACGGCCACACCGTGAACAACAAGGCGACGAGCAACCCGTACACCACTGCAATGGCGAGGCTCGCCGGCCGCACCGCAAACGCCGCCTGCACGGGCAGCGCGTCGCCCAGCAGAGGCACCAGCACGAGCGGGAAGACCATTCCGAGCGCCAGACCGATGACGATGCCGACGCCCGCGATCACCACCACCTGTGTCAGGTGAATGAAAAATATCTGTCGGTTGGACGCACCCAAACTCTTGAACGTCGCGATGATCCGCCGGCGCCGGTCGATATAAGTCGCCACCGCATTGGCGACGCCGACGCCGCCGACCAGCAACGACGTCAATCCGATCAACGTCAGGAACTGCCGCAACCGCTCCAGCGTGCGCGACACCTGCGGCGAGGGATCGCGACGGTCCGCCACCGTGAACCCGGCATCGGGCAATGCATCCTTCAACTGATCACGAAACGCCAGCAGTTGCCCCACCTCGCTCCCGCCCGCCAGTTTCACCGCATAGCGCCAGCGCACGAGCCCACCGGGCTCCGCCAATCCCGATGTCTCCATCGTTGCCAGATCGACCAGCACGCGCGGCCCGAATGTGACCCGGTCGGAAATGCGATCGGGCTCGCTCTCGATGACGCCGCGAATGACGGTCTGGGTCTTGCCGAGTTGCATACGATCGCCTGCGGAAAGGCCCAACGTCTCCAGCAGAATCGGATCGACCAGCGCACCGCCATTTGCCAGCACTCGCGCCACATCTGCTGTGGGAGCGCCGCGCACCCGCATCGCGCCCACCAGCGGATAAGCCGCATCGACGCCCTTCAACTCGACCAATGTCTGCTCGTTGCCATCGAGCCTGCGCGCCATGGCCCGCAGTGTCGCCGACTCCGACACGCGGCCCCGCGCGTCGATCCACGACCGCTCCGCTGCCTCGCCCCGCCGATGCGGACGCGACAGCGCCACGTCGCCGCCCAGCAGCGTTTCGCCCTGGGTCTCGAAACCCGACCGCAGCGCATCCGCCAGCGCGCCCACGCCCGAAATCACGGCCACGCCCAGCGCCACACAGGCGACGAACACGTAGAACCCGCTGAGCCCGGCCCGCAGCTCCCGCAGCGCCAGCATCAGGACCGTCGGCAAGCCGCGCCGTCGCTCGACCGATCGCTCCTGCACGCCCGCCTGGAGTGTCATGCCACGGCCCCAGCGGACGGTTCGGCATGGGCGCCATCGGAGACGATCTTTCCGTCCGCCATGCGCAGCACGCGCGCGCACCGCCGCGCCAGCGCCTCGTCATGCGTCACCAGCACCAAACTCGTGCCGCGCCGTTTGCTCGCCGCAAACAGCAGATCGATCACCTGCCGCCCCGTGACGCCATCGAGATTGCCCGTCGGCTCGTCTGCCAATAAAAGGCGCGGGGCGGACACCAGGGCGCGCGCCAACGCCACCCGTTGCTGCTCGCCGCCCGACAACTGGGTGGGAAAATGTTCGAGACGATGGCTCAGGCCTACTTCGCCCAACACGGCGGTCGCCCGCTCGAGCGCGTCCGCCTCGCCCCGGAACTCCAAGGGCAGCGCCACGTTTTCAACGGCAGTCATCGTGGGGACGAGATGGAACGACTGGAACACGATGCCGATCGTCCCACCCCTGGCACGGGCCAGCGCGTCCTCGCCCATCCGCGTGAAATCGTGCCCCGCAACGATGATTCGGCCCGTGGTTGCCTGCTCGAGCCCCGCGATCAGCATCAGCAGGGACGTCTTGCCCGACCCGCTGGGGCCGACAATGGCGACGGTCTCGCCTTCCCCGACCACGAGATCGATGCCATCGAGAATTCTCACCGCGCCGGCCCGGCTGTCGAGCGTCAGGCCGACGTTCTGCAAGTTGATCAGAGGCTCGCTCAAAGTCACACTGCTCCTGGACCGGGTTCGGAAAATCCGGCCCTACTCCCGCCGCACTCAGGGCCGATCGAAAATCTCGTTTCGGACAGACGACCGCCAACCGATCAGCACTGTTCCCATCCCATGCAGGGACACTTTGGCCAAATGGTGCGCTTTGCCCTTCTCGTCAACGTCCTTCTCCTGGCGATGGCCGTGCTGACCGGCGCGACAGCCGCCGAGCCCATCCGCATTGTCGCCTTCGGGGACAGCTTGTCGGCGGGCTACGGGCTCGCGAGCGACCAAGCGTTCCCCGTGCGCCTCGAGCGTCTTCTGCGCGCCAAGGGCCACACCGTCATTGTCGCCAATGCGGGCGTATCGGGCGACACCACCGCTGGCGGCCGCGACCGGATCGACTGGGCCGTGCCCCAGGGCACCGACGCCGTGATCCTCGAGCTGGGCGCCAACGACGCGCTGCGCCGCCTGCCCACCGATCGCGCCCGCGCCAATCTCGACGCCATCGTCACCAAGCTGAAAGGCCGCGGCGTCGAAGTCCTGCTCGCGGGTATGCGCGCGCCCCGCAACCTCGGCGCCGACTACGCCAACGAGTTCGACCGCATCTTTCCCGAACTGGCGGAGATGCACGGGCTGCTGCTTTATCCGTTCTTCCTCACCGGCATCGCGCTCGACGCCAAGTTGAACCTCCCCGATGGGCTGCATCCCAACGCTGCCGGCGTGGATGTGATTGCGCAACGCATCCTCCCCAAAGTCGAGGAGCTGATTGCCCGCGTGCAAGCCAAACGTCCGCGAACCAAGTGAGCCCACGCCGATGCTGCGCCTCTTCGCCGCGATCGAAATTCCTCAGACGCACCGCCTGCGCCTGTCCCTCGAGACGGCGCCGTTGCCCGGCGCCAAATGGGTCGAGCCCGAGGACATGCATCTGACCTTGCGTTTTGCGGGCGACATCGACAATCGCGTGGCGTCCGACTTTGCCGACTATCTGGCCGGCATCGACATCGCGCCGTTTCCCGTGCGCATCACCGGACTGGCCTCCTTCGGTGGCCGCGAACCCCGCACCATCCACGCCGAAGTCGACGGCGGCGACCGCCTGGACGCCCTGTACCGCGCCACCGACCGCGCTGCCCGCTCAGCCGGCATCGCCGCCGAACCCCGCGCCTACAAACCCCACATTACGCTGGCCCGCCTGCGCGGCACCACGCCGGAATTTGTCGCCCACTACCTCGGCACCCGCGCCCTGCTGGATCTGCCGCCGTTTACGGTGGATCACTTCGCACTGTTGTCAGCGCGACCGAAAGTGGGCGGTGGACCGTATGTGGTGGAGGAGAGGTTCGGGTTGGGGTAGGTGGGAGGCGTCCCACCCCTCACTTCACCCGCCACCCCATCTCCCAAAACGCCGCCTCGAGCCTCGTGGCCTCGCGGAAGATGGCGACCAGCTCCGCCTCCCGCGCCGGCGTCGCATAGCGGATCGCCAGCCGATCCAGATGCCCGCGCGCCGACTCCGCCACTTCCTGATAGCCCGCCCCAGCATATTCGCTGATCCACACCGCATACGGGTTACTCGCATCCAGTGCGCCCGGATGCTGAGCCAGTCGCGAAGCAATTTCCGCATACCCGATCACGCACGGCGACAGCGCCACCTTCAACGCCAGCAGATCACCGCGCATTCCGGCGTCGAGAACGTAGCGTGTGTACGCCAGCATTTCGTCGGCCGGTGGCGCGCGCTCGAGGTCGTCCGCCGACAATCCCCACCGCGCGCACAGCTTGATATGCAGGCCCATCTCGACGTCGAGGATTGCAGCGATCCCGGCCGCCCCTTCGCGCATGTCGGCCAGCGTCGGGCTTTTGTAGACGGCCAGCGCATAAGCACGCGCGAACTCGATCAGGAACAGATAGTCCTGCACCAGATAATGTTTGAAGGCAGGTTCCGGCAGCGTGCCGTCGGCCATGCCCTCGGTGAACGCATGCTCGGTGTAGGCGGTCCACTCAGGTGCCGCCGCTGCTTTCAGGCGCTCGAAAAAACCCATCGACGCGCTCACTCCGCCGCCGCGCGCGCGCCCACACCCGGCAGCAGACCCGCCGCCACCAGCGCCACGCGGATGCGCTCGATCTCCGCCGTGCTGATCTTGACCAATGGCGGCCGCACGACCGCGCGTGGAATGCGGCCCATCAGCACCAACGCCTCTTTCATGCGGTTGTGCATGTCGACGAACGGATCGGCGTAGAACACCTGCGCCGTCGGCCGGATGCGTTCGTTGGCCGCCCGCGCGCGCTTCAGATCATTCGCCTGCACCGCACTGAACAGCTCTTGTTGCAGCTCGGCAATGACGCTGCCGCTCCCCGAGAGCAAACCATTGCAGCCCAACACCAGCGACGAATAAAGCCACGAACTGTGCGTCGACAGCACATTCACCGGCCGCGCGCGCCCCTGCAACTCCACGATGTGGCGTTCGTGTTGTACCGGCGTGTTGCACCAGTCCTTGATCGCCCGCACGTTGGGCACCGCATCGAGCAACCGATGCAGCGTGTCGCGCGGATAGCCCTGTCCGCCTGCCAGCGGATATTGGAACGCGATGATCGGCAAGTCCGCCGCATCGGCGATACGTTTGAAATGCGCGATCACCATCTCCGCATTCTGGCCCAGCGTGAATGGCCCCGGCGGAAACACCAGCAGCGCCGATGCCCCACCTGCCGCTGCCTGCTTGGCGATGCGCGCCGCTTCGAGACTGCCGTCCGCATAAATGCCGTGCACGATCGGCAGCCGGTCGCCGATCGTCTCCATTGTCGTCGCCATGACGCGGGCCTGCTCCTCCAGCGTGCAGGAGGCGACCTCGGTCGAATGCGCGTTGACGGTGACGGCCGTCAGCCCCTTCACCGCCGCCACGTCCTCGAGGTGCCGCGCGAACGACGCCAAATCCAACGACAGGTCGTCATGGAACGGCAGGATCACGGCGGGGATCACCCCGGCAGGCACGAAGTTCGCAAAGCGCGGCATCAGGTGTCTCCGTCACGTGGGTGGTGGGGTAACCGTATCACGAGAGACCGGCGCCTGGCACTCTCGCTTCAGCCGAACACCCGCCTCACTGCTGCTCGATCCCCGCATCCTGGATCGCGGACTTCCAGATTTCGAATTGATCTTTCAAATAAGTCCCCGCCTCGGCGGGCGTGGACGATCGGGCGACGACGCCGTGCTTGTGCATGGCCTCGCGCACCTCCTGTTTCGCCAAGGCCGCCACGATGTCCTTGTTCATCCGCGTGACGATCTCCTCGGGCAAGCCGGCCGGACCAACCACGATGAAGAACGCGTCGAACGGAAATTTTTTCTGCCCGGCCTCGCTGATCGTCGGCATGTCGGGGAACAGAGGATTGCGATCCGTCGTGGTCGCCGCCAGCGGCACCAGCTTGTTGTCCTTCACGTGCCCCATGACGGGCGTCGATGTGGCGATCATCAAATGAATCCGCCCCGCCAAGGCGTCCATGATGACATCGGGTTCGGACTTGTAGGGAATGGCCACGATATCGAGGCCATTCTGCTTCGCGAACAATCCCGTGCCGACGATCGCATAGGTATTGCCGGTGCCCGAGTTGAGCTTGCCCGGGTTGGCGCGACTATACGCGACCAGTTCCGCCATCGTCCTGGCGGGCACCGAGGGATGCACCACGAACATCAACGTGTTGAGACCCACCAGAGAGACCGGCGTGAAGTCCGTGTGCACGTTGTAGGGCGGCACCTTGCGCATGTTCGGGGCCACCGACAGCGCACTGTTGGTGCCGAACAGGAACGTCGTGCCATCGGGCGCCGAGCGCTGCACTTCGGTTCCCGACAGTGACCCATCCGCACCCGGCTTGTGGAGGATCACCACCGGCTGGCCGAGCGTCGACGTCAGCTCCTGCGCCAAGATGCGCGACAGCGCATCACTCGCCGACCCCGGACCGAACGAAATCACGAACTTGATCGGCCGCGACGGCCACTGCTGCGCCTGCGCCTGCGCGGCCGGCCAAAGCGAGAATGTCGCAAGCACCGCCAATAAAAGCCACCGCATGACGTCCCTCCTCGTTGGTTCGTTGTCGGGCGAGGGCCTACGGCGCAGAACCGCGCGAAGGCCCTCCCCTCGTTCCCCCGAACCTGCCGTGTTCGACCACCGCGGGTCAAGCTGAACCAGAGCGGATGGGAAGGGCCGAGGTTCGTCAGATGCCCTCTTCCGTCTTGGGGCGGCGACGCAGTGTTGCCGGGCGCTCGGGGACCAGCAGGGTCACCGTCTGGATTCGTCTCGGGGTCACCATCCGGGGCGCCCCGATGAACTTCACGCCGATCTCTTTGCCTTTGCGCCAAACGACTTCGCAGTTGGCTTCCGTTCCATCGAGGTCGACGATCAGTTCGAACGTGTCTGGAACATTGACGGTCCCTTCGGCGAGGAGCCGCGCACCGGTCTCAGAAATGTCTCTGACCGTGCAGGGAATGGAGCAGTGGCGATCGTTGAAGGCGGCCCATGCCCCTTTGAAGATGCGGCGCCTGGGCGACCGCCGCTTGTCGGCAGCGTTACCCGTGGACGCCGACGGTCCAATCTCACCCAAATGGATGACGTTTGAGGCAAGTCGAATCGGCATGACATCTCGCGATCCAATGCGTCTGCCGGCCGCAGCTGTGCAGGGCATTCGATCTTGTGAACCGGGTAATTGGGACAGACATGCCGATGGCTTCGGCGAGACACGACGGCGTCATACCTCTGTCAAGCTCGGCGTCGTGCCGATGACAGCGTGCCCGCGAAAACGATGCCGCAAATTCTTCAAGTAACTCTTACGAAGACGTGGAGCTGTCACCCGCCGCAGGCTGCGAAATAATCAGACATTCAACATGTAACATTCACATGTCGAAACGCCGACGCGGGGTTGCACCGCGCATCGGCTTACGACCAACGTGATCGACCGCCGCGCTGCGCCGAACTCCGCAGCCTCGTCACTCACTTCGTCACGCGCGTCTTCGCCCGCTGCTCGAAGTCGCGGATCAGGATATTGGAGCACGCTGCCGGGCCGTGGTTGTTCAGGGCGACGTTGTGCAGTTCCTCGACGACGCGACCCAGGATCATCGGCACTCCCGTGTCGCGGCCGAGCTGGTTGGCGAGGCGCACGTCCTTGGTCATCAGCGACAGCGCGAACGACGCGGGGAATTTTCCGTCGACAGTGTCGGCCAACGAGCGTTCCGTCGTCCCATTGCGCCCCGAACTCTTGTTCAGCACCTCGGTCGTGAGCTTGGGATCGAGGCCGTTCTTCACCGCCAGCGCCATCGCCTCGAACGCAATCGCGCGGCCAGCCGCCAGCATCAGATTGTTGACGAGTTTCATCGTCTGCCCCGCACCGACCTCGCCCATGCGGAAGACGTTGGGCGACACCAGCTCGAACACCGGCTTCATCTTCGCCCACACGGATTCGGGTGCACCCACCATGATGGCCAGCGTGCCCGCAGCCGCCCCGGCCGGTCCACCCGAGACCGGTGCGTCGATCATCTCGATGCCGCGCTTGGCCAACTCGGCCGCCATCGCCTTCGTCTGCAACGGATCGCCCGTCGTCATGTCGGCGACGATGCTGCCGGGCTTCAAGCCCTTGGCCAGCCCATTCTCGCCGAAGATCGCCTCACGCACATGCTCTGATGTCGGCAGGCACAGACAAACCGCGTCACTCTGCTCGGCCAACACGGCAAGGCTCTGCGCCGGCTGGCCGCCGAGCTTGGCCATCTCGGCCGTGCGTTCCGGGCTCAGGTCATAGACGCGGATTTTCTGGCGCAGCAGCATGCGCTTGGCTATGGCGCCACCCATGCTCCCCAGGCCGACATATCCAATGTCCATGTGTGCTCCGTGAGGGGGTGAGATGGTGAGAGGGTGTTTGTCGATGGGCCGTTGCTGCGTCGAACGTTATCAGCGCGCCACGCCGCCAACCGCCCACGCAACCGCAGCATAGGACCGTGGCCCGTCCGCCTCGCCGTCGATATAGGCGTCGCGAACCGCTTCGCGCAGGCGATCGCGATGGCTGGCATCGAGCGGACCAACGTATGCCGGGATGGGACCATCTTTGCCGATCAGCGGAGCCCAATAGTCATCGAAAGACGCAAATTCCATGCGGATGGAGAGCGTCGTCTCGCGCACGTCGGTAAAACCCGCCTGCCGCCACGTGGCGCCCAGTTCACCAGGGCGCGTCATCGGTCGCGTGCAGTGGCGTGCACGCTGCTCTTTGGCCTTGGCATCGAGCATCGCGGCCGTGTCCCAGAACAGACGCTGTGCCACCATCCCGCCGCGCGCGTCCCAGACGGCTGCGGCAACGGTCGCGCCCGGACGCGCAACCCGACGCAGCTCCGATACGGCGCGCGCGGTATCGGGCACGAAATGGAGGACGAGCAGCGACAGCACGCGATCGAACGACGCATCGGGAAACGGCAGCGCGCAGATGTCCCCGACGCTGAAGCTGATGTTCGAGTTCTGGTTACCCCGCGAGGCGTGCTCGACGTAGGCCGCGGAAAAGTCGATGCCCTGAATGCGGACGCCATTCGCACGGCGTGCCAACGCGAACGTCAGGCTGCCTGTGCCAGAACCGGCATCCAACACGGTTTCACCGTTACCGACACCTGCGAAGTCGATGAACGGCTCGGCGAGACGGCGACTCCATCGACCCATCTGAAGCTCGTAGCCATCGCCGCTCGAGGCGTTGAAAGTCGATGAAGTCATGTCCAGCCACGCTTTCCTGATGTCGTGCCGATCCTATCACGCCGCCTGCTGCGCCACCGTCGGGCCTTCGCCCATCAACGTCGTGCGGCGCATGTCGCGGGGTTCGTCGGCGGGGAAGGGGCGGGCGCGGTGCATCAGCACGCGATTGTCCCACACGACGAGGTCGCCAACGCGCCACGTGTGCGAGTAGGTGAACTCACGCTGCGTCGCCTTCTCGTTCAGGTCCATGAGGAAGGCTCTCGCCTCCGGCACCGGCCAACCGATGATCCGACCTGCGTGCGACGACAGATAAATCGACTTGCGCCCCGTCTGGGGATGCACGCGCACCAGCTTCTGCAACACCGGCTTGAAGCGTTCGCGCTCTTCGTCGCTGAAATTCTCGAATCCCAGCCTGCCGCGGGAATAGAGCTGCGAATGCTCGCAGATCAACGGCTCGCAGATGTCCTTCGTCTCCTGGTCGAACGAGTCCCAGGCCGCGCGCATGTCGGCGAATTCCGTATTGCCGCCCTTGGAGGGCACCGAGCGCGCATGCAGAAGAGAATACTTGGCCGGCGTCTTCTTGAATGAACTGTCGGAGTGCCACAGCCGGTTGCCGATGGCGAACTGCCACGTGCGGCTGTCGCGCTTGAAGACGTTGCCATCCTTGTCGAGGTTCGACACGTCGGCGAAATGCGGCGACGCCAGCCGCTCCTCTTTCCGCAAACTCGTGCCGACGGCAATCTCGAGCGGCCCCAGGCTCTGCGTAAAGGCGAGCTGAGTTTCATCCGTGAAATTCTGATCGTGGAAGACGAGCACGCCGTATTTGGTCATGCCGTCGTTGATGGCCTTGATGTCCTCGGCCGGCAGCGGTTTGGTGAGATCGAGGCCCGACGCCTCGCCAAACAGCGTGGGGCCGAGTTGTTTGATGGAGAGGGGCATAGGCGGTCTCCCGGAGTTTCATGTACGGACAAATGGTAGGCCGGTCCGGCCGCCGTGTCATCCGAAAGCGCGGGCGGGTGTAGAGTTTGGTTTGCCAGTCGATAATTTGTATATTTTCAAGCATACACGATCGCTCGAGGATAAAGTCACAGCATGAGCCTCACTGATTCAGTCGTCCTTTGGCAACGCATCGTTGGCGACCTACTCGAGTTGCCACGAGAGACCGAATGGGTTGAATTCAAGCATAATCAAGCTGATCCGACCGAAATCGGCGAATACATCTCGGCTCTGGCCAATGCTGCGGCCCTTGCCGACAAGCCGGCCGGTTACATGCTCTGGGGCATCCAGGACGCCGCCCGCAAACCAGTCGGCACCCGTTTCAGGCCGTTCGACGCCAAGGGTGCCGGCAACGAGGACCTCCATAATTGGTTGAACCGTCTGACGTCGCCAAAACTCGCCTTCAAATTCGTGGAGATCACAATCGCGGGGCACTTTCTGGTGCTGCTCGAAATCCCGGCCGCCCAGATCGCACCTGTCAGCTTCCAAGGACAAGAGTTCATCAGGATTGGAGCCAATAAGAAAAAGCTCAAAGACCTGACCGAGCATGAACGTCGGCTCTGGCGCGCGTTCGACAAGACGCCGTTCGAGCAACGCCTCGCCGCCGAGAACCTCACACGCGACGAGGTAGTCACGCGCCTCGCCTATCCGAGCTACTTCGATCTATTGAAGGCGTCACTACCAGTGACGCCAGATGCCATCGTGGCCGCACTCGTCGCCGATCATCTGCTGGTGAAGGCGCCCGGCAACCGCTGGCACGTCACCAACCTCGGCGCCATCG
This sequence comes from Hyphomicrobiales bacterium, assembly GCA_031406575.1. GTDB lineage: Bacteria > Pseudomonadota > Alphaproteobacteria > Rhizobiales > Hyphomicrobiaceae. The sequence goes on along the minus strand of JANOHP010000238.1, from coordinate 11,016 downwards.
TGCTCGCCAAGCAGCTCAGCGATTTTCCGTCGGTTGCCCGCAAAGCCGTGCGCGTTGTCAGTTACGACGGTAGATCGCGCGTCAAGACCATCAAGGAGCAGACTGGCAGTCGCGGCTACGCGGTGAGCTACCAGGGCCTTATTGCTTACATAACCGGTCTCTTACCTTCGAACGAAGTCATCGAGAAGGCCATCCGTAAAACTGTGCCTATCTATCCCGAGCTCGCCGTGCGCGAGCTTGTCGCAAATGCCATGATCCACCAGGATTTCTCGATCTCGGGTACTGGCCCGATGATTGAGATCTTCGCAGATCGCATGGAAATCACCAATCCGGGCGAGCCGCTAATAGCACCAGAGCGCTTCCTTGACCTGCCGCCGCGTTCACGCAACGAGCGCCTCGCTGCCCTGATGCGCCGCTTCGGTATCTGCGAGGAAAGAGGAAGCGGTATCGACAAGGTCGTTTTCGAAGTTGAGCTTTACCAATTACCTGCGCCGCTGTTCGAAGTCAGAGGCGGCAGCACCCGTGCTGTCATGTTCGCGCATCAATCCCTCAACCAAATGAGCAAGGTCGATCGTATCCGAGCGTGCTACCTGCATGCCTGCCTGCGCTATGTCAGCAACCAGGTCATGTCCAACACCTCGCTGCGCGAGCGCTTCGGCGTCGAGGACAAGAACAAGGCAACCGTGTCTCGCCTCATTCGCGAGGCCGTCGACAGCGGTTTAGTCCAACCCCAAGATGCGGAGGCTGCACCAAAAATGATGCGCTACTTGCCGTTCTGGGCGGCGCCTCAGGGTAGTTGATAGGATCCGAAAAAATCGAGATTTTCCGCTTTTCATACAAGGAAAATATCGTTATATTTGAAGATATTATAGAGTTTTTTCGGCAGTTGATGGGTAGTTGATGAACCTCGATCAGTCGACGGGAACTTCGCGCTGAGTAGGGATCAGCCGATGACAAACGCCCCGCCCCAGTCCACCATCGGCGGACCGCATTGCATCCTCGCACTGGAGACCGCCCATGCAGATCGGCATCGCCATGTTCGTGACCGACTACTCGATCCACCCCGGCGAGCTCGGCGCGGCGATCGAGGAGCGGGGCTTTCACTCCATGTGGATGCCCGAGCACACGCATATTCCGACGAGCCGCAAGTCGCCCTGGGGTGGTGGGCCGGAATTGCCCCAGCACTACAAAGACACCCTGGACCCGTTCCTGGCGCTGACCGCCGCCGCCATGACCACCAAGCGCATCAAGCTCGCGACCGGCATTTGCCTCATCGTCGAACGCGACCCCATCCACACCGCCAAGGAAGTCGCGACGCTCGATTACCTTTCGGGTGGTCGCGTGATTCTCGGCGTCGGCGGCGGCTGGAACGCGGAGGAAATGGGCAACCACGGCACCGCCTTCGAAACGCGCTTCGCGCTGATGCGCGAACGCATCGAGGCCATCAAAGCCATCTGGACGCAGGACGTTGCCGAATACCGTGGCACGTTCGTCGACATCGAACCGATGTGGTGCAACCCCAAGCCCGTGCAGAAACCGCACCCGCCAATCCTCGTCGGCGGCGCCTTTCCCTACGGCGCCCGCCGCGCGCTGCAATACGGCGACGGCTGGATGCCGATCGGTGGCCGCGACCAGGACCCGATCGCGCTGCTGCCCCGCTTCCGTCAGATGTGCGCCGAAGCGGGACGCGACCCCGCCAGTGTGCCGATGAGCGTCTTTGGCCCCAAACACGACCTCGACACCCTGAAGCGCCTGCGCGACGCCGGTATGGAGCGCACCGTTCTTGCCATCCCGACAGCGGGGCGTGATGCGGCTTTGGCGTCGCTCGATGCGTGCGCGACGCTCATGCGCGGCCTGGGCGGCTGAGCCCGCCACCACGCCACTTCACCTGAACCCCATCACCACCGGAGCCCGCCCATGCCGCGACTGCCGATCCCCTCCGATACGCCCGCCTTCTCCGAGGAAACGCGCGCCGCTGTGCGCCACATTCTGGCAACGCGAAAGAGCATGCCGCCCCCGAGCAGCTACCTCACGCATGCGGGCAAAGCCGGTTCGCTGCTGTCGGATCTCGTCGAGCATCTGCGCTATCACACATCGCTGACGCAAGCCGAAGCGGAACTGGGCATCTGCACGGCAGCGCGCGCGGCCAACGCCGATTACATCTGGAGCGCCCACGTGCGCCTGGGCCTCGCCGCCGGCACGCGCGAGGAAGCCATTCGCGTCGTCGACACCTATGCCCCGCTCGACGGCCTCACCGCCGACGAAGCCACGATCATTCGCTATGGCCGAGAATTGCTCGAACCTCCGCAGATCGTCCACGACTCCACAGTCGACGCCATCCGCGCCCGCTGGGGCGACAAAGGCCTCCTCGAACTCACCGCCGTCATGAGCGTCTACATGATGAACGCCACCATCCTGCGCGCCATGGATCATCGTGCAGGGCCGGATGCACGGATGTTGACCAAGAGGCGGTAGCGTCCGCCCCCTCGCACATCACGCCCGGCCGACGATCTCGACGGCGCGGTCGCGCGTCAACCGTGTCTGATCGTCGAGCAGGTAGGGATACGCGGCCTGCTCCCAATCGCCATCGGGCGGCGACAACGGATCGACGGGTTCGATGCGATGCTCGAGCACGAAGCGACTGATCAGCAGCTTGCGCGGATCCCCGTCCTGCAGGCAGCCTTCCCAGGCCAGAACGATCGCGCTCGCGGCGTTATAGAGTGCGCTCGAAGCTTGGCGCGCCAGATGCTCCCGGTCGGGATCGGAGCCCACACGCGCGACGAATGCGATGCTGCGTGTGAGGGCCGTGTCGAGCCGTGTCCGCAGGTCGTCGGGTAAATCCGCTCCACATTGTTCCAACTTTTCGGCCAGCAGCGCGTGCAACGCCTCGTGGGCCCGGGCTTTCGAGACCGCGCGCCGGACAACATCGATCGCATTGATGTTGCTGGTGCCCTCCCACAGCACACCGATATGGCTGTCCCGCACCAATCGCGAATTCACCCATTCCTCGATGTAGCCGTTGCCACCGCGTGTTTCCATCGAGGCCCGCGCGGCCTCTATGGTGTCCCGGCAGGCGCGGAATTTGATCAGCGGCGTCAGGATGCGAATGATCTGTGCAGCGTCGTTCGCGCCCGTCTTCGCCTTGTCCATATAGGAGGCCGCCAGCATCGACAGCGCGAGCGCCTGCTCCGCCGGCACCAGAGTTTTCATGATCTGCCGGCGCAGCAACGGATGCTCGATGATGCGCGCGCCGAACGCACTGCGGTGGCGGGCGACCTGCATGGCTTCGTTGAAACAGCGGCGCATCTGGCCCGCCGCACGCACCCCGTGCGACAGGCGGGACATGTTCACCTGCTCCATCATCTGCTTGAGGCCCTGATCGGCTCGGCCAACCAGATAGGCTTCGGCGCCCTCGAAGACGATCTCGCAAGAGGCCAGGGATTTGGTCCCCATCTTCTCTTTCATGCGCACGATGCGGTAGCTGTTGCGGGAGCCGTCGCGCAGATAGCGGGGCACCGCGAACAGCGCGACGCCCGCATTCCCCGCCGGCGCACCGGCGGGGCGCGCCAGCGTCAGCGCAATGTGTGCGTCGGTGTGCGAGGAAAACCATTTGTCGCCGTAGAGCCGCCAGACGCCATTGTCCTGGCGCGCCTCGGTCTCCAGTTGCCCGACATCGGAGCCGCCGGCCCGCTCCGTCATCCACTGCGTGCCCTTCCACAGCGTCTCGAGATTGGTCGACGTCATCCTCGGCAGCAGCTCGGCCTTCAATTCTTCGCTGGCGAATTTCGCCAAGACTTGGATCGAGGCATCGGTGATGCTGAGCGGGCACATCATGCCGAATTCAGACTGCGAGAAGAGATATTGAAACGCATACTTGACCGCCAATGGCGCGGTTCCCTCCCACCCGAATGCGCCGGTCGTGTGACACATTGCGTGCATCTGGAAGTCTTCGAAGCCGATCTTCTCCATCTCGCGATAGGCGGGGTGATATTCGATCTCGTCGACATCGCGGCCGAAGCGATCGCGGTGTTCGAGCTTGGGCGGATTGCGATCGACTTTGCGGGCGAGTTCATCCAGCCGTCCACCCGCCACCTCGCCCAGTTTGCGAATGTGCGGCTCGAAATGGCGCAGCACGGCAGGTTCCATGTTGGCGCGCAGAGAGGCCTGAAAACTCGGGTCGATATCGTAGAATTTCATGCCCTGGCAGTCGGGTGCGATGGGCGTGGCTTTGCCGCCTGCCGACTCTGAGGCCTTGGCCGATGTGATGCGCGCTGCCGGGCTGATCAAATTCATGGATGCGGTTCTCCACTGTCGAAAACTGTTCAACGTCGCGGCACACGACCCGGCACGACGTTTATCGATACATCCCGGCGGCGCAAGAGCCTCTCCTGCATCCGCGCACCTCTACGTCCCCGGCCGTTGCGCGCGCAAGAAGCTGCGCACATGGCGCACGGCGAGCGGCACGCGATCCTTCGGGTCCTTCCAGGGGTACAAGCTCACCTGCCCGTTCGGCGACAGCATGGCCGACTCCATGGCCACCGCGTAGGGGTGCGCCGGCAAGTCGTCGGGCAGCACCAGGATCGGCGTCGGGCAGGCGCGCACAAAATCACGGCTGACCGTGAACACGAAATCGGGATTGGCGCGATACATCCGGGTCAGGAACTGATCGACCATTTCCATGGTGACATCGGGGCGGCGGGCGCACACGCCCGGACCCCAGCCTTTGATGTTGTTCTGGTAGAAAAGATCGGGCGCTTCGGGTCGAAAGCCACTCGGTTGCGCCAGAACAGCCGCCGCGATGCGCTTGGGCGCGCGGCGCAACAGGTTCCAGATGAAGGGACCACCGATGCAGAAGCCCATCACCATGAATTTGTCGATCCCTAAATGATCCATCAATCCCAGCTGATCGTCGGCGTAGGACTCCCACGGCCGCTCGACCTCGACGGGTCCCGACGACTGACCGCCGTTGGCATTGCGCAGGTCCATCGCGATGCAACGATACTCGCCCTTGAACTCTTCGATCGCGTTGAAGGGCGCCATTTCGGTGAAGAACGACAGCGTCGAGTTCAAGCCGCCGCCAGGAAGGATCAGGAGCGGAAATCCCGAGCCGGTGTCCTGGTAATTGATCTGGACGGTACCCTTTTCATAAATCGGCATGACGCGCTCCTTCCCTGATCTGCTTGCCCCGCGATCCCTCGATCAATCGTGCACCGCCCCAGGCTAACATAGAATTTTCGTCTTGCCCGCGCCGCGCACGGGCGGTTGAATTCAATTCAGCCCTCATAGCGTCGGTGGATGCGTAGTGATCTCATATTTTCAACGTCATCCCCGCGAAGGCGGGCACCCACGTTCGGTCATTTCAGGCTGCGACATCGCCTTGTGGATCACTGGAATATCGGCGCGACCGGGGTGCAACGAGCACCCGAACGTGTGCGTTTTTGTCCGCGTGTCGTGGTTCCCCGCCTCCGCGGGGATGACGTGGAGTGGAGGATGGTTTCGTAAATTGACTGACACTGCTGAACCCGCCACACGACGCTGTCATCTTGCTTGCTCCCACTATCGACCCATTGACGCTCTTCGCGCGCCTGTGCTCTCGTCGGCATGCAATCGAGGACTCGTTGACCGTGTCGCAATTCTGGGGAGCCGAACCGTGAAACCGTCACGAAACGCGCTGGCGCTATTGCTGGCCATCGCCATGCTCTTCCTCGTTGGTGCCACCGATGCGCAGGCGCGCCGCATTGCTCTCGTCATCGGCAATGCGGCCTACAAAGAAACGGCAACCCTCGCCAACCCTCGCCACGACGCCACCGACGTGGCGGCCGCTCTGAAACGGCTGCAATTCGACGTCCTCGAAGGCATCGACCTCGACAAGCGCGCCATGGAGCGGCTGATTCGCCAGTTCGACCAGAAACTCTCCGGCGCCGAAATCGCGCTGTTCTTCTACGCCGGCCACGGCATTCAGGTCGCGGGCCAAAACCACCTCGTCCCGGTCGATGCGCGCCTTGCCGCCGAGGGCGACATCGACTTCGAAAGCTTGCCGCTCGATCTCGTTTTGCGCCGCATGGAGCGGGAGGCCAAAACCTCCGTCGTCCTGCTCGACGCCTGCCGCGACAATCCGCTGGCGCGCAATCTGGCGCGAACCATGGGGACGCGCAGCGCCAACATCGGGCAAGGTCTAGCCGAGGTCAAAACCGGCATCGGCACGCTGATCAGTTTCTCGACCCAACCGGGCAACGTGGCGCTGGATGGTCAGGGGCGCAATTCGCCCTATGCCAGCGCGCTCCTGAAACAGATCGAAGCACCGGGCCGCGATGTGCTGTCGATGCTCGCCGCCGTGCGCGGCGATGTCGTGAAGACGACGGCGGGCAAGCAAGTGCCGTGGGAACACACGTCGTTGCTGGGGCCTCTGGTGCTGACGGCGAACGCCGAGGTGGTGCCACCGCTACCACCCATTGCTGCAGCCACCCCGCCCGCTCGAGCCGCCTCCAAGGCGTCCGAAGCTGCCGAAGCGTGGTCCCTGGTCAAAGACTCGACCAGCACCGCCGCGCTCGACGCCTTCATCCGCCGCTACGACGATACCTTCCACGGCGATCTCGCAAAGGCACGTCTTGCGGATCTCGCAAAGCCCAAGATCGCCGCGCCCATTCCATTCGCGCAACCCTTCGCACAGCCGCCCAAGAACGAGGTTGCGCGGCCACTGTCGGCCTCCTGCAACGATGTTCTGCCTTTCTTGAAAACCACCGGTGCGTTCGGTTCCAAACCCATCCAGGACGCGGCCTACGCCGACCACGTCACCTATTTCAAGCGCGGCCAGATCGCGCGCGCCGAACTGATCCGCATCGCCCGCGACTATGAATCGAAGTATCCCACGCGCATCTACGAGATCGACGACAAGACCGTTCTCATCACCGCGCAAAGCACTGACGTCTGCACCGTCAAATTCCAGTACACGTACATCGCCCGCAATGCCGCCGAGGAACGCTCGGGGCGCGGCGCATCGGACTTCACGGTCCGCAAAATCGGCTCGAGCTTCGAGATCATCGCCGAAACCGGCGATATTCTGTCGCGCGATGTCAAGAAGATGCGGTAGCTGTTCGGGTGCGTCCCCGTCACCCCGGCTTCGGCCCGGCCCACGCCTCGAGCACGCGCGCCAGCGCGTCGCCTTCGCCCGATAGATCCTCGAGATTGGCGGCGAGGCGGGCGTAGCTCTCTTTTGCGGCGCGGTGGTAGCCGCCGTGGACGCCCATGTCGGCCAAGCCCTCGGCCAGGTCGTCCATCTCCACGGCCCAGCGGGCCGCTTTGTCGCCGAGTTCGGGTGCCGCATTGCGCACGCACGTCAGCAAGCCCGGCCGAACCGCATCCAACTCCCCTGTGACGCGCTCCAGCAACCCCACGCGTGCGGCCGCCGCCAGCACATTGGCGAGCAGCGCGGTCGCGCCTTTGTTGGCGGCCGAGAACAGCACCTTCATCTCTGTGGCTTCCGTCAGTCCGTCGCCCAGCGGCAAGACCGGCGTGTACTCGCTCGCGAGTGTCGCCAGCACAGCCCTATGGGGCCCCGAGACGTAGAGCCGCGTTTTCATCTTAGCCCCCGGTGGCGGTCCGATGATGCCGCCATCGGAGTAGATCGCGCCCGCCGCTTCGACAGTCCGCGCGATGCGCAGCGTCTTGCTCGGGGTGATCGAATTGCAATCGACATAATGCAGGCTCTTGCCGCGGAGCTTGGCGGCCACGGCTTGCGCCAGTGGCTCGGCCTGATCGGCCGGCACGATCGACAAAAACGTGTCGGCGCGCGCGATGACCTCGTCGAGGCTGGCCAGCACGCGAACGCCGGCCTTCTCCGCGCGCTGCCGCGTGGCGGCCGAGCGTCCTTCGAGTGCGCAGACGACATCAAAGCCGCTGCGCTTCAGGTCGGCAGCAACGCCGGCTCCCATCGAGCCGAGGCCGAGGACGCCGATAGTCTTGGGTGCGGGTGGCGCAGTGATCGGCATGGCCTGTGTCTCCTATCGATGTTCGCGTCATTTGAAGCAGACCGTCGCGCTCAGTGCTCACTGGCAGCGGCGTTTCAATCCCTGGCTCTGGGCGCCTCGATGACGATGCGCGGGCGGCGGCCAAAGAGCATCAGGCGGGCAAACGCCAAGAAAAGAACGGCGAGAATGCCCAACGTCGTCAAGGCACCGGGATAATGCGCCCACAGCAGCCGCCAATCCACGAGACCGTCCCGCACCAAGCCCACGTCGTCGGCGAAATCACCGAAATCGAAAATGCCGGTGCGCAGCATCATACCGACAGCAGCACCTTGATCGCGGCTCGCCAGAATGGCCTCCCGCACGGACCCCGGCGCCAGCACCTGCATGCGCGCGGGTTGCGCGGCAACCGCCGTCAGCAGCCGATGCCCCGCGCTGCGGGCAAGGCCCGTCAGGTAGCCCGACAGGCTCGCCAGATCGGCTTCCGACAACGCCCGCGCCAGATTGCGCAGGTCCGGGTCCCCCAGTTCGAACAGCGGCTCGCGCACGCTGGCCTTCAGGGCCGCCAATCGCGTCATCGCCACGCGATCCCCCAGCCCCAGGATGCGGGCGAGACCAGCCTTGCTGAACTGTTCGGGACCATTGCGGCGGTAAATTTCTGTCTCGACCACGGCCCCCAACTGCGTCCCGGCCAGTGCCGACCAACCCAAGGCCGTCTCGAGGGACCGCGTTTCGCGGGCGATGACGAGCGCCGATGCAGGCAAGCGTTCCACCGCCTGATGCAGCGTGCCGTCAGCGACGCGCCGATGCAGCCCCGCCTCGGTCTCCGACGCCAGCACGAGCGCCACGATCTCGTCGAGGCGGGCGAGGTTGCGCGGGCTCGTATTGTCGACGAAGCGCCGGAAGGCCTCGTCACGCTCGGCAATCTCGAGCACCTTGGCGTGCGCGCGGCGGAACTCGTGCCAGATCTCGATGATGCGCTCGGCCGATGTGGTGGAGATCTCGCGCAGGTGTTCGCCGATCTGCTCACCGATGGCGCGGCCCAGTTCCTCCTGCACCTTGTCGCGGGTGGCTATCGATTTCATCTCGCTGGCGATGATCGGCAGAGCGCCGTGCCGCATCTCCCAGACGTCTTTGGCGATCAGCACGAGACCGACGCCGCCCGCGATCACCGACACCACGCGGCTCAACACCGCTCCGACGAGCCGCTGTCCCACTCGCGCCGACAGCTTGGCGAGTTGCCGCCGCACGATCAGAATGATCGCACCGGCCAGCGCCTCTTTGCCTTCGATGAGCACCTTGACGGTCGAGACGTCGGCAGCACCCTTGGCGGCCTCGAGCCCAGCGTCACGGCTCGCTTCCATCGCCACCACGCCGGCGATGGTCGTGCCGTAGCGGGGTCCCAGAAACGCCTCGAGGCAGCGCATCGCGGGCTCCGCCGCGTCGACGGTCGCCAGCTCGAGGCGTTTGCCGATGTCGCGGGCCACGCCGCCGGCGATCTTTTCGATGACATCCTTGATGTCGTCGGATCGATAAACGCGTTCCGCAGCCAGGGTGGCAAGCTGAGTTGCGGACTCCCGGCTGAACAGCGAGCTGATCTGTGCTGTGAACCCGGTCTCTGTGCGGATCTGTTCGATTGCCTTGTCGATGTGCGCGATCATGATCTGATCGACGCCATGGCGCCGCCATTCATCGCCGACCGCCGCCCTGTAATCGAACCCGCGCAGCCCGCTCTCCAACGCCTTCAGCGTGACGCCCTCGATGGCCTGCTTGAAGGCGGCCTCGTCGCGGGTCTGGCACGTCTCGTAGTCGGCCCGGGTCAAGGGTGCGGCGGCAGCTTGCTGCGCCCAGACCGGTCGTGCAATGCCCGTCAGCAAGACGGCCAAGACCGTCGGCACGACGACGGCAAGACGGGCGGCTGTGCGGATCACGCGATCTTTCCTCGGCATCGCGCCAGCGTCCGGCTCAGCGGACCCCACGCGGCGTTTCTGTTGGACAGAGCATAACGTAATTTCCCGACCATGGTCTGCAACCATGGCAAGCTCGTGTCTGCATCCGCTGGAATTGGGCGCTCGAGCCCGAAGGCCAATAGGACCCCACAGGCGGCAAACCCGTTCCAGAACCGGCTGAACCGTGGCAGAAGCTCCAGCGGTGGCGGACTCGACCGGGGGAGCGTGCGTGAACCAGACCGCAATCGCCGCAATCATCGGCTACGTCTTCGTGCAATTCGTCATCGGCGCGTGGGTCTCGCGCCGGATGGCGTCGGACCAGGATTACATTCTCGCAGGCCGTTCCCTCGGTACGGGGCTCATCGCATTCTCGGTGTTTGCCACGTGGTTTGGCGCCGAGGCCATCGTCGCCTCGGCCGGTGAGATTTACGAAAAAGGTCTCACCGGCGCCATCACCGATCCCTTCGGCTACGGCATCGCGCTCGTCATCGTCGCCCTGTTGCTTGCCGCGCCGCTGTGGCGACGCGGCCTCACGACCTATGCAGACTTGCTGCGCCTGCGCTATTCGCCCGCCGTCGAGAAGGCGTTCGTCATCGTGTTGCTGCCCGGCTCCCTGTTTTGGGCCGCAGCGCAAATCCGCTCGTTCGGGCAGATCCTCAGTTCGACGGCTGGCATCGAAGTGCAGACGGCCCTGCTCATCGCGGCGACGCTGGTCGCGGTCTACTCCGTCGTCGGCGGATTGCTCGCCGATGCCATCACCGACGTCGTGCAGGGGCTTGCCGTGATCATCGGCCTCGTCGTGCTCGCAGTAGTCGTCTCCACGCACTTGGGCGGCATGCCCGACAGTCTGCGCGCAGTGCCCGACGACCGCCTTGCCATCCTTCCTGCGGGTGTCGGCGAGGGGTGGGCGATCCTCGAGCGATTGGCCATCGTGATTTGCGGCAGCATCGTTTCCGTCGAGCTGATCTCGCGCTTTCTGGGAGCGCGCGGCGTGGCGGCGGCGCGCACGGGCACCCTGATCGGTGGCGGGCTCTACATTGCCGTTGGCCTGATCCCGGTTTATCTCGGTCTTGTGGGGCCAACGCTCGTCCCGGACCTCGACC
>JANOHP010000165.1:0-40183 GCA_031406575.1 Hyphomicrobiales bacterium | reverse complement strand
AGCTCGTCGAGATACGCACATAGCCGGTCCTCGCTCTCGCGAAGCTGTTGTCTGCCCATTGCTGCCTCCCGCCAAACGAATCAGTCAAATCGCTGATTCCCGGCGGGTGCGGCCCATGACAAACTGACTCAGTACGACTAAAGCGTGCCATTGACCCCGCTTGCCAAAATGTAGACACAGGGATATTTCATTGTTTGATCCATTCTCGCGCATCAATAAATTTCTGTTCGACTCGGGATAACATTTATCGAACCGAGTTCTTTCCCCGCGCCTCTACCATCGCCGCCACGAACTCCTTGCACGACTGTCCAACCAACCCGCCGTGGCGGCGGGCGGTGTCGTTGATCGTCGAGATGTAGCCGTCCGCATAGGTCGATCGGCCGTCGCCGATACGGGCAGAGAAGGCGGAGACGCAAGCGGCCGCGATGCCACGCTGGTCGAGGGCGGGGAGGCGTGTCGTGCCCGCATTGTCCCTGCCGCGGTCGGCGTCGTTACACACACACGCAAACACTGGATATTTGATTGCCATTTCCGGTTTGCCGCCGAGCGCACCACCGTGCGAGGCCGACACGATGATGTGGCCATCGTCCTCTGGTTTGACCAGGCTCATGGAGTCGATCACGAACACTTTGACGCCACCGCGACCGGCATCGACCACTTCGAACCGGGATTCCTCCAAAGGCTGTGGCGTGGGGGATGGCTTGGGCGCAGCTTTCACCAACACCGCAAGCGCATCTTTGCAGCCCATGCCGATCGCGAGCCCGAGGTCGGCTGCGGAACGATTGACGGTCGTTAGCTTGCCACGGGCGACACCGTCCTGGCCCTCGCCGATGCGGGCCGACAGGTGGGAGATCGCGGCACCGGGTACGCCGAGTTTTTCGAGCAGCGCGAGGCCCGCCACGCCCGCGCGCTCGCGCCCGATGCCGGCATCGTTGAGGATGACGGCGGCGAGACCCTTGTAGGCCGCGTAGTAGGCCGCATAGATCCCGGCGTGCGAGCCACAGTAGGCAATCGCACCGTGGTGTTCGGACTGCAGATGGGTGACGCTGTCGAGAACGAGGGGTACAGACGGAGCGGTGGGCATGGCCGTAATCCTCGCGCGAGACTGCCGGGGGTGGACCGAGTGCGGTGAGGACACCCGTCTCCGCGTTATCACACGCGCGCCGCGCGCCGCCAAGATGGCCGCAGTTTCAACTGCTCCTGGGGAAAACTCCGGGGCGGCCTCGGTTCACCAGAACCGGAAAATGGATTTCATCCAATCGTCGTTGGCACGACTGGGCGTCGCGCGCGGCGGCGGTGCTGGAGCTGCGGGCGGTGCAATAGCAGCGTTGACCGGAACGTAGGTGGGTTCGAGCCGCGCCGAGGGTGACTGCTGGCTCACACGCGCATCCCAGTCTCGCGAAACCACGCTGCGCTGGGCCACCGGGATTGGCCCCATGGCAACCCGGCCCCCCCCATAATCGCGCGCGATACGCCGGTCATATTCGGCAACAGTAACCTGCCCCTGCCGGGGCACGAGGTGAACGACGCGAAAGCCGCGTACTTTCAGCTCGAACAGAAGATCGCTCAAGCCTTCGGCCGTCGATGGCTGGATGTCGTGGAACAGGAGAATGCCGCGGCCTTTGGCTTCGAGTTGACGAACGACGTTCGAAATCATCTTGGTCGGGCTGCGCGTCTTGAAATCGTAGCTGTCGACATCGATCGAGAAGATGGCCATGTTGCGGGCCTGCAGATGAGACGTCGTCACGCGCCCGTGGCTGAGGTAAGGGAAGCGAAAGAACGGCGCAGCGCCGGCCCCGACAACCCGTTGAACCGCGCTGATGCCCAGTTCGATGTCGGTCCGCGCGGCCTCGGAATCGGTCTTGGCGAGATCGCGATGCGACCATGTGTGCGTACCGATCGTATGGCCGCGCCGGGCGACTTCGCGCGCCAAATCCGGATAAGACATCGCCCGCTGCCCCACCATGAAGAAGGTGGCTTTCGTGCAGTTGGCATCGAGCACGTCCAGAATCGGTTTGGTGTAGAGTTTGTGGGGACCATCGTCGAAGGTCAGCACGACCTCGCGGTCGCCAAGCAATTCGGGGCCGGGATACTGCTGATGGCCAAAGCGCGGTCCGCCCTTCGCGTCGATCTCGATGACGCGCTGGACGCCGATGGCCCCCGGGAGGCAAGACTGCGCCTGTGCGTGCGCCGCCGCTGCAACGCAGAGGTGCGCTGCCGCAGTCACGGCCAGCCCGAATCGTGCTGCACCCCCCATCGAAGTCACCCCATCGCGCGCCCTCTCGAGCGAGTCCATGTCCGGCCCGCTGTCCCGCAGCCCTGCGATCTGCCCCACGAAAACGCAGTTCGCAACAGTCGGCAACCTAGAGCTTGGACGAGGGGCGAAACAACCGGCGATGCAGCGCACCTCGATGAATAGAGGCGAGCGTGCTCAAACTGCAACGTCGATGGGACCAAATGAGCATAACTACAGGGGGTTACTGCCCGCGCAGAGCCACGAGGCACAGCATCTGGAACAGCATTTGTGCGCCAATCTGCGCCGTGGCGGTGGACGTGTCGTACTGCGGCGCCACTTCGACCACATCGCCGCCGATGATGTCGATGCCCTGGAGCCCGCGCAGGAGCGCCACGACTTCCCGAGGCATTAGACCGCCGACCTCGGGCGTGCCGGTGCCCGGTGCAAAGCCCGGATCGATGCTGTCGATGTCGAACGTGACGTAGGTCGGCCCGGTGCCGATGACGGTGCGCACCTTGGCGATGACGGCATCTATACCCATCGCCGCCACCTCCTCGGCGTGCAGCACGGTCATGCCGGATTCGGTGGAGAATTCCCACAGATACTCGGCGCCACCCCGAATGCCAATCTGGATGGTGCGCTCGGGATCGAGCACCCCGTCGAGCACGGCCTGACGGAAAGGCCCGCCGTGGTGGAATTTCGAACCCTCGTATTCGCCCGAAGTATCGCAGTGCGCATCGATATGCACGAGCCCGACGGGCCGGTCTCGCCCCAGGGCTTTCAGGATTGGTTGACTGATCGAATGGTCGCCGCCGACGCTGAGAGGTATGACGCGGGCGGTGCGCACGCCGTCGTAGAACGCCTCGATATCGGCATGGCATTGGGCGAGGTCGAAGCGGCTCGCCATTGCCACATCTCCGACGTCTGCGACACGCAGCTTGCCCATCGGCGCGACCTTCAACACGTGATCGTAGGGTCCAATGCGTTCCACAGCCCGCACCGCGCGAGGGCCGAGCCGCGCACCCGCACGATTGGTGACGCCCAGATCCATCGGAACGCCGATGAGCGCAACATCGAGGTCGGTCAAGCCGCGCGCCACCGCGTCCGGCTGAAACGGCGCGCCGAGCAGCGTCGCGGGGTCAGCGAAGGGCCATTTGCGGCGGTCGGGCGAGGTGAACGACTGGCGCGCCACGTCGGCGAAGTCGGGATCGTGAATATCCCCGCCCTTGCCGCCCAGGTATTTTGCGCGCAGGGCCTCGAGTTTCTTGGCATCCATACGGGCCGTCCTCCGCGTGAGCGTCAGGGCAGAACGCGCGCCTCCCGATAGCGCGCGAGGTGCGCGAGGATTTGCGCTTCGGTATCGATCGTGTCGTGGAAGCCGGCTTGGCGCAACTTGACGACGCTCGAAATCACGTCGTGCTCGAGGCCCCAGATGAAATCACCGAACCCCCAGGTGGCTACCTGATCCATTGGAGTGGCGATGAGGCCGTGCTTCCTTACGATTGCATCCCATACCGGCCCCTTATCGGCCATCCAGGTGGCGAGTTTCAGGTTCCGCGCGATGCCGCATTCGAGACCGTAGAATTGCGCGATGCGCGGCCACAGCCGTTCCCAGCGGAAAAGACTTCCATCGACGACGTTGAAGGCTTGGTTGTGTGCATTGTCGGCTGTTGCCATCCAGCAGGCGGCGCTCGCCAGTTGCGACGCATCCGTCGCCTCGAACAGGCTCATGTAGCATTTCGGCTTGCCGGGGAAATCCAACGGCGTGCCCAGCTCGCGGCTCATGGCGGCCCACATGCCAATCACCGAAATCAGATTGCGCGCGCGCTCCGGTGCGAAGTCGTAGAGGAATCCGGGGCGCGACGCCGACCACGTCCAGCTCTTGCCTTTCTGGCGTTCGCGCAGAATGTCTTCCTGCGCGTAATAGAAGTTGGGCGGCATGTGGCGTGGATCATCCTCGCGGGCCGGCGTGCGCATGGGGCCCAGGTGCATGCCGTACCATTTCGTGCCTTCGACGAGATGCACGTGTTGCAGGTTCTTTGCCGTCGCCTCCGCGCCCGCCACCAGATTGTCGACCATTGCGGCGTTGCCTGGAACGTCTTCGACACCCGCGGTCGCATCCGTGAAGGTCACGCGCGCTGTGTAGAAAAGGTGCGTGGCCTCGGGATGGCGCGCCAGCGCCGCCTTGGTGTTGGCGGCATTGGTCAAGTCGCACGTGTCGTACACGAGGCGAGGGTTTTCAGATGGGCGATGGTTTCGCGACAAGCCGACGACGCGCCACTGCGGATCTGCGAGCAATTGCTGCACGATCCGCTTGGAAGCCGCACCCGTTGCCCCGGCAATGACGGCCACGCGCTTCGTCATCGGTTGTCTCCCGCGTCTTCAGGGTTGCGTTTCTAGCACCATGATCAGGCTCATGCCCGCGCTGCCAATCGAGCTGTGGTCGATCGGGAGCCTATCCCAAACTCTCCCTCAGCGCCTGCTCGAAGATGGTCAGGCCGGAGTCGATTTCTGCGTCGGTGATGGTGATCGGTGGCGCGATGCGGAAGACGCCCAGCACACCGCGAATAATGCTGGTCGAGAGCCCCAGTTCGAGGCACCGCGCCATGATGCGCCCGGCGAGTTCGGGATTGGGCGTTTTGCTGCGGCGATCCTTGACGAGTTCGACGCCGATCAGCAATCCGCGCCCGCGCACGTCGCCGATGACTTCGTAGCGCTGCATCAGCGTCTCGAAGCCCGTTCGCAGACGTTGACCAGCCTCGAGTGCGCGGTCGGCGAGACGGTCCCGCAAGATGATCTCGATCACCTTCAGGCCGACGGCAGCGGGCAGCGGATCGGAGGCGTGGGTCGTGTAGAAGTGGAATTTTCGCTCGAAGCAGCGATCCTCGATTTCGGGCGTGGTGATAACGGCGGACAACGCCAGTCCGGCCCCCAGCGTCTTCGACAGCGTGATGAAATCTGGCGTCATGCCATCGTATTCGCAATCAAAGAGCCGTCCCGTGCGCCCGAGCCCGGTCTGCGCCTCGTCGACGATGACCAGCATGCCGCGCTTGCGCGCCCGCTCTGTTGCCGCTTTCAGATAGCCCTTGGGCGGCACGATCACACCACCCGACGACAGGATCGACTCGAGGATCAGCGCCGCTGGACTGCCCGTTGATTGGCGATCATAGAGCTCGAAGCCGTAGTCGAGTTCCGCCTCCCAATCGTAAGTGTTGCCGTTGAGGAACGCTGGTCGATAGGGCATCGGTGCGGGTAGCACGAACGAACCGGGCGCTGCGGGGCCGTGGCCGTGGCGGCTGCTGTTGTACGTTGCCGACGCCGCCCCTTGCGTGACGCCGTGCCAGGAACGCGACAGCGCGAGGATCTCGTATCCCCCCGTCGCGGTCTTGGCCATGCGCAGTGCCGCTTCGTTGGATTCACCGCCCGTCGACAGCAGTAGGACGCGCTCGAGATTACCCGGTGCCAGTGTCGCCAGTTTCTCCGCCAGATCGATGACGGGTCGCGATAAGAGCTGGCTGTAGAGATGCACCAGATCACCCGCCTGTTCGCGAATGACGGCCGTGATCTCGGGATGGCTGTGCCCCAGGATCGTGCTCATCTGTCCCGACGCGAAATCGAGAATCCGCCGCCCCTCCGTCGTCGTCATCACCGCGCCCTGCGCCTTGTCGATGATCACCGGCTGGAAAGTATGCCCATACCGCACGAGATGCTTATTGGCGCGCGCCCAGAGCGCGTCGGAGGATGTAGAGGTGGGATGGGTCATTGGGAGGTTTCCGGACCTGAAGACAGAATGGGGCGGGGGATGAAAAGTGCTCGAATGCAGATCAGCGCCATGTTACGCGTTCGCTATGGCGTCTTTCAACCAAGGCACCGCGATCGTCGCGGCTTCGATTGCGGCGCTTTCGTCTCGATAAACCCGTGCCGCAAATCCCCCCGTGGCAAACCAGCCGCGTCCATCCTCGACGTCCCGGCGATACTCTTCGAAGCCAATCGTGGTGTCGGGCCGCCTAAAGACATCGACGCACCGCTGAGCACCGTGGTCGTTGATCGATCGCACAACCGTGTTGCTGTGAGCCATCGCCTCCCCCCTCACAAAATCTGGCTCAAGAACTCTCGCGTCCTGGGGTCTGTCGCGCTGGCGAAAAACGTCGCGGGGGGGCCGTGTTCGACGATGACGCCGCGGTCGGTGAAGTAGATGTGGTCGGCGATTTCGCGGGCGAAGTTCATCTCGTGGGTGACGAGCATGCAGGTCATGCCCTCCTCGGCCAGCTCCCGAATGGTGACGAGAACTTCTTTCACGGTCTCGGGATCGAGGGCTGCCGTCACTTCGTCGAACAGCATGATGTCGGGGTTCATGGCGAGCGCGCGGGCGATGGCGACCCGCTGCTGCTGGCCGCCGGACAATTCGCCGGGATAGGCGGCCTCCTTGCCCTCGAGGCGCACTTTTTTGATGAGCCGTCGCGCCTGCGCTTCCACTTCGTCCTTGGGTCGTTTCAGCACCAGCATCGGCGCCATCATCATGTTTTCGAGTGCCGTCTTGTGCGGAAACAAATTGTAGGACTGGAACACCATGCCGACCTTCTTGCGCAGCTCGAGCTTGTCGAGCGCGGGGTCGTGCACCTCCTGGCCCTCGACCCGGATCGACCCGCTATTGATCGGAACCAGCGCGTTGATGCAGCGCAGCAGCGTCGATTTTCCCGAGCCGGACGGCCCGATGATGCAGATGACTTCGCCCTTGCGCACATCGAACGTGACGCCTTTCAGCACCTCGACGGCGCCGAACGACTTGTGCACGTCTTTCAGGGCGACAATCGGCTGGTCGGGCGTCCAGCCTGCGGATGGGGTCATGGTCGAGGCCTCAGATGCGAACGGCGTATTTGCGCTCGAGATAGATGGTCCAGCGCGCGATCGGGTAGCAGTAGACGAAGAAAAACAGCAGCAGCAACCCATACATCGGCATCAGCAGCTCGGTGCGCTGCTCGGCGGCAAGCGCGTCCTGCGTCAGCGTCATGGCGTCGTTGACGCCGACGATGGAAACCAGGGGCGTGGCCATCGTCAGGATCGCATACCAGTTCATCCACGGCGGGATCATGCGCTTGACGCACTGGGGCAGGATGATCCGCCACAGGGTTTGCTGGCGCGTGAAGGCGAGGCTTTCGGCCGATTCCCATTGCGCCGTCGGGATCGAGTTGACCGCGCCGCGCACGATCTCGGCGATGTTGGCCATGATCGGCAGCGATAGCCCGACGGTTGCCTTGAGCCACGCCGGCAGCGGGATCGTGACGCCGGCGATACGCACGGAATAGGGCGTCAGCAGCATCACGAAGAAGAGCAGCACCAGCCACGGTGCGTTGCGGAAGAATTGGGTCAGGCCCCACGCGATCTTGCGCACCGGGGCGAATATCGAAATCTGGGCGAGGCCGAGGATGACGCCGCCGAGGGTGCCGATCGCCATGGCCAGGAAACTCACCGTCACGTTCAGGGCAAAGCCGCCGAATTCGCGGGGCGGGCCCAATAGCACGAGCGGCGTCCACTTCCACAAGGTCGCCAGAATGCCGGGGCGCTCGCCGCCGCTGCGCAGTTGCGCCCACGCTTCGCCGGCAAGCAGGACGCAGGTGAAGAGCGCCAGCGCCACGCCGAACGCCTTGGGGGTGAACGCGGACGCCAGATAGCCGGTCTCTCCCTGCGTGCGGGTGGAGAGCGGCGCGAGCGATGCGGGGCGTTGCGTCGAGGCGCTCATTTGCCGAACCCCGGAACGTAGAGCGCGCGCTCGAGTCGCGTCATGAGCCACACGAAGATGCTGACCAGCAGCAGATAGAACGTCAGCAGCGTCACCATCATCTCGAACACGTTGATGCGGTCGGACCAGATTTGGCTGGCGACGAACAACGTCTCGGGGACGGCAATGGCATAAGCCTGCGTCGTCGTCTTGGCGAGGTTGACGAGGTTGTTGTTGAGCGCCGGCAGGCAGACGCGGACGGCGAGCGGCAGCACCACCCAACGATAGGTCTGCCAGCGATTGAAGCCGAGCGAGTCGGCAGCCTCCACCGTCGATTTCTGCACCGCTTCGATGCCCGAGCGGAATATCTCGACGTTGAAGGCGCCCGCAAAAAACGACAGCGACAGCACCGCCCACTCGAAGCTGCCGAAGATCGGTTGGGCAATGCCATGCTCGTTGATGAGGCGCGGCATCTGAGGCCCGAGCGCAAAGTAGAAAAAGTACATCTGCACGAGCGGCGGCGTGTTGCGAAAGAACTGGATGTAGCCCTGAACAATCGCCTTCAGGATGCGAAACCGGCTGCCCTGCAACCAAGCGCCGATGATGCCGATGACCACACTGAGCAGGATGCAGATAACGGCGAGCTTCAGCGTGGTCCACATACCGCGCAACAGGCGGCCCCGCTCGAAGCCGTCGTAGAAATGCACCAGATTGATGCCGTAGGCATCATGAACGGAGCGCAGGAAGTCCCAGACGACATCCATTCAGCGGCTCACTCGAAGGTAATCAATTGACGTTGGCGAAAGTCACTCACCCTGCCAGCGAGGAGAGGGAGCAACGCTAGAGCGTTTGACCCCCGTTGGGTCAAGCGCAGCGCCACCCAACATCCGGGCTGTGCCGGGAAATGTGGTCGCGGCCAAGGGGCCTTGACCCAACCTTGTTTGTCGCCCGCCCGTGCGTTTGCGATTCACATCGAGTGGAAAGCGCTCCAGCCAACGCATACTTGCGAGGCTTCCGTCTCCTCCAGGTGTCATCCCGTGGACAAGCCACGGGATGACATTGGGTGGGTCGAGACTTGAATCGTGTCAGAGGGTGAAGCCAGCCCAATTACTTCTTCGCTTTCGCCGTAGCGTCGGTCAGCCACTGCGTATTGCTGCCGACCCATTTCTTTTCGAGGGCGAGGAGGGTGCCCGATTTCATCCAGTCTTCGAGCGTGCTGGCCATGAACTTACCCCACGGACCGCTGATCTCTTCGATCTTGACGGCCAGGCCCCACGGCACCGGCGCCCACTCGCTGAGCTGGACGACATCGAAGTTCGCCCACTTCGCGTCCTGCGCCTTCTTCCACACGAGCACCACGTCATCGTAGACGAAACCGACGCAGCGTCCGTCGAGCAGCGCCTGCTCGGCTTCGGGTACGCCCTTGAAGGCGACGAGGTCTTGGTTCGTGTATTTCGCTTGCAGGTCGTTGTTGTAGAACGCGCCCTGCAAGGCGCACACTGGTTTGCCCTTGAGGTCGGCTGCACTTTTGACGTTGGCCGACTTGTTGGCGAGGATGGCGACGCCGGCCGCGTAATAGACCGGATCGACGATGCCAACGACCTTGCGGCGCTCGGGCGTGTCACTCATCGTGGCGATCATCAGGTCGATGGCGCCCTGTTGCAGGAATTGCATGCGGTTGGACGAGACCACCGACACGAGCTCGAGCTTGACGCCGAGGCGCTTGGCGACGTCGGCCGCCATGTCTGCTTCCATGCCGACGATGGCGCCGCTGGAATCGCGCATTCCCCACGGCGGATAATCGGTTTTCACGCCGACGGTCAGCGTGCCTTTCTTCTTGATTTCGGCGAGCTGGTCGGCTTGGGCGACGCCATTGGCGACTAATGCGCCGATCAGCCCCGCGAGAAGGGTCGCAAAAACTCGTTTCATTGATCTCTCCGCTGCATTGCACACCGACAGGCTGATCACAGGAGAACCTGCCATCAGGCAGTATTGACGACGTTATGCCACACTTTCGTCCTGTGTCGGAAGATCGAAGGTTGGCGGAGAGGCGCCCGGAATTCCGGCAAAACAACTGGGGATCGAACGGACGGCGTAGGGGGGACTGGCAGACTGCGATTGGACGGTCCCTTGGTCAGCCGGGGCGAAGGCAGGGGAAGAATGTCACAATTGACGCCAATTGTCGGAATTTCAGGCATAGTCGGTCGCGGCTGGTTGGGATCGCCGCAATCCCAACTGAGCCCGACGTCGGGCAGGAGAGAGTGTTGGAAGAGATCGCTTCGCTGCTTCAGGGCTTCGTTGTGGTTCTGACGCCCTACAACATCGGGCTCATGTTTTTGGGCATTGTTCTCGGCGTGATTATCGGTGTGCTCCCCGGTCTGGGCGGCGCCAACGGTGTGGCCATTCTGCTGCCGCTGACGTGCACGATGTCGCCGACGTCGGCGATCATCATGCTGTCCTGCATCTATTGGGGGGCGCTTTTCGGCGGTGCAATAACATCGATTCTCTTCAATATTCCCGGTGAACCCTGGTCTGTAGCGACCACGTTCGACGGGCATCCGATGGCGCGCAACGGCCGCGCCGACGAGGCCCTGACGGCTGCATTTACATCTTCATTCGTGGGTGCGCTCGTCGCCGTCGTGATGATCACGTTTCTGGCGCCGGTCATTGCCCGGTTTGCGCTGCAATTCGGGCCTGCGGAATTCTTCGCCGTCTTCTTCCTGACGTTCGCCAGTTTTGTCGGTATGGGGCGAGGCAGCGCCGCCAAAACCCTTGCCTCGATGTGTCTGGGCTTTGCGCTGGCCGCTGTCGGCCTCGACAAGATGACAGGCCAACTGCGCATGACCTTTGGGCACGAGGAGCTGCTCAACGGCTTTGATTTCCTGATCGCCGTCATAGGTCTGTTCGGCATCGGTGAGATTTTGACCTCAATGGAGCGTGGCCTCGCTTTCCAAGGCGCCCAGGCCAAGATCCGGCTCAATGCAGTGCTGTCGACGTGGAAGACATTGACCAAGTACTGGGCGACTTCGATCCGCAGTTGCATCGTCGGGTGCTGGATGGGCATCACGCCGGGCGGAGCGACGCCGGCATCGTTCATGAGTTACGGTCTCGCCAAAAAGTTTTCACCACGCGGCTCGGAGTTCGGCAAGGGCGAAATCGAAGGCGTCATCGCACCGGAAACAGCGGCGCATGCGGCGGGCACGAGTGCGCTGCTGCCGATGCTGACGCTCGGCATTCCCGGATCGCCGACGGCCGCAGTGCTTCTCGGCGGCCTTTTGATCTGGGGCTTGCAACCGGGTCCGCTGCTCTTCGTGGAGCAGAAAGAGTTCGTGTGGGGTCTGATCGCCTCGATGTACCTGGGGAACATTGTGGGATTGATCGTCGTTTTGACAGGCGTACCGATGTTTGCGGCAATCCTGAGAGTGCCGTTTTCGATCATCGCGCCGGTGATTCTCGTGATCTGCGCCATCGGCGCCTATACCGTGAACAACTCCATGTTCGGTGTGTGGATGATGCTGGGCTTCGGGGTCCTGGGATACGCGTTCAACAAGCTCGACTATCCGTTGCCGCCGCTCGTGCTGGCCATCGTGCTGGGCGACAAGGCGGAGGAGGCGTTTCGTCAGAGCATGTTGCTCTCGCAGGGTAGCGTGAGCATCTTCTGGTCCAACGCATTGGTTGGCACGATCATGTCGATCGGGTTGGTGATGTTGCTCTGGCCCCTCGCCAGCACCGTGCAGGGTTGGGTGAAGAGAGACAGCGTCGCTCGCCCTGCAAAATGAGACGGCGCGGTCCGCAGCGGACTGCGGAATGCACCGCCCATTCGGCGGCAACAAGAGCTTCGCGAAGCGAGGCCGCAGTCAAGGGAGGACGAGTTATGTCGGATCTGAAAAGCGTGCGGGCTGTGAAGATGGCCTCGGTGGCGTCACTGGGCCTCGGTTTGGCCTTCGGCAGCGCAACCGACGCGCGCGCATGGGAACCGACCAAACCCGGTCACGTTTCTCATCCCCGCCGGAACGGGCGGTGGCGCCGATCAGATGGGTCGCTTCGTCCAAGGCGTCATCACCAAGCACAAGCTGATGAACCAGCCGATGATCGTTGTCAACAAGGCGGGCGGCGCGGGCGCGGAAGGGTTTCTCGAGGTCAAAAAAAGCAAGGGCGATCCCCACCAGATCATCATCACGCTGTCGAACCTGTTCACGACGCCTTACGCGACGGGTGTGCCGTTCAATTGGAAAGACTTCACGCCTGTCGCCATGCTGGCGCTCGACCAATTCGTGCTGTGGGTCAACAGCGACACGCCCTACAAGACGGCGGCTGAATACATCGCAGCGGTGAAAGCGGGTGCTGACAAGGAATTCAAGATGGGCGGGACCGGCTCCAAGCAGGAAGACCAGATCATTACTGTCGCTTTGGAGAAGGTCACCGGTGGCAAGAAGTTCAGCTACATCCCGTTTTCGGGTGGCGGCGCTGTCGCCGTCCAGCTCGTCGGCAAGCATATCTCGTCGTCGGTCAACAACCCCATCGAAGCCGTGGCCCAATGGCGGGCGGGCGCGCTGCGGCCGCTGTGCATCTTCGATGACGAGCGCAGCACGATCACCGAGAAGGTGACGGACACGATGGCGTGGGCCGATATTCCGACCTGCAAGGAATCGGGCGTCGATGTCGATTACCAGATGCTGCGCGGTATTTTCATGCCGAGCGGCGTAACGAAAGAGCAGGTCGCCTACTATGTCGATCTGTTCCAGAAAGTGCGCGCGACGCCCGATTGGAAGGACTTCGTCGAGAAGGGCGCTTTCAAAGACACCTTCATGCACGGCGATGACTACGCAAGCTGGGTCGAGAAGGCGGATAAGCTTCATTATGAGCTCATGAAATCCGCGGGTTTCCTCGCCAAAGCCCCATAAGCTGGACGCGAGGGAGACGAGCGATGCAAGAGCACAGCGAGGATGCGGCTGAAACGTCGGTCGTCTCCAATCGAACGATGGAGATCGTCGTCGCATTACTGCTGATGGCCGGCAGCGCGATCGTGATTTTGGACAGCGTCCGCCTCGGTTTTCGCTGGCAGGAAGGGGAGGGACCGGCGCCGGGGTACTTCCCCTTTTATATCGCGCTCGGCCTCGCAGGGGCCAGCATCGTGACCCTCGTGAAAGCCGTATTCGACCGGGGTCCGGCGCGTTCGTTCGTGTCCCGCACATCACTGATGCGTGTGCTCGCCGTCCTGTTGCCGTCGATTGCTTACGTGTTCGCGATGAATTGGCTCGGCCTCTATGTGTCGTCAGCGCTGTTTATCATCGTTTTCATGCTCACCATTGGGCGGGAGGGGGTGGTTCGTTCCGTTCTCGTCGGCGTCGCCGTTCCGCTGTTCTTCTTCCTCATGTTCGAGAAGTGGTTTCTCGTGCCCCTGCCGAAAGGGCCGCTCGAGGCGCTTCTCGGATTTTGAACCAAGTCGCCCCGGCAAAGACTGCGTGCAGCGAGGGCTTGTCCTGCGGCAGCTGCCAGAGAGAGGATCGGCCTTCGACGAGTGATGGAAAAATGAGCATGTCATGCCATATGAGGCAGTTTAGGCAGCGATGTATTGCTTATTTTTCCTCATAAATGCGAGTCACCTAGAAAATAATTCCAAATTCTGTTGTTATGCGCCGCCCGCACCTGCGGTCGGTCTCACAGCATCCACAACAGGAACTCGCAATGACCCATCCATTCCGTTCGATCGCCCGCGCGCGCCTTGGTGCGCCGCGCATCTGGCGCCTCACCCATCGCAGTTTCGGTCTCGCCCTGGTCACGAGCGTGATCGCAAGCGCTGGTCCGGTGGCGGCGCAGACGGCGCCCAAGGAGATCCGCATCGACTGGGCGACCTACAATCCCGTGTCGTTGATCCTCAAGTCTCAGGGTCTGCTCGAAAAGGAATTCGCCAAGGACGGCATCACGGTTCGCTGGGTGCAATCGGCGGGCTCGAACAAGGCGCTGGAATTCCTCAATGCGAGCGCCATCGACTTCGGCTCGACGGCCGGCGCCGCCGCCCTCGTCGGCAAAATCAACGGCAACCCGATCAAATCGATCTACGCCTTTTCTCGCCCCGAGTGGACAGCGCTCGTCACAGGGAAAGACTCGGCGATCAAGACGCCAGCCGACCTCAAGGGCAAACGGATCGCCGTCACCCGCGGCACGGACCCCCACATCTTCCTCGTCCGGACGCTGCAATCGGTGGGATTGACCGAAAAGGATGTCACGCTGGTCCTGCTGCAACATGCCGACGGCAAGCTGGCGCTGACGCGCGGCGACGTGGACGCGTGGGCGGGTCTCGATCCCATGATGGCGACGGCCGAGGTCGAGGATGGCGCACGGCTGTTTTTCCGCAATGCGGAGGCCAATACCTGGGGCATCCTCAACGTTCGCGAGGAATTTGCTCAGGCCAACCCGGCGCTCGTCAAACGGGTGCTCGCCGTCTATGAGCAGGCGCGGGTCTGGTCGATCGCCAACCGGGATGCGCTGAAGGCCGAGTTCGTGGCCGTGACCAAATTGGCGCCCGCCGTGGTCGCCAAGCAGATCGACGAACGCACCGATCTGGCAATCTCCAAAATCGGTGCGGCTCAGAAGGAAGCGATTTTGGCGGCAGGCATCGCGCTGCAGAAGGCCGGCGTCATCAAACCTGAAATCGACGTCAAGGCAGCCGTTGAGAGTCTGCTCGACAGTTCGTATCACTGAGGTCGACCGATGGCGCTGACCGCGAGTGAGAGATTGCCGCAAAATCCGACGTTGCAGCCGACTTCCGCTGCGCGCGGGATGCGGGGTCCTTTGCCGATTGGCTGGGGACTGGGCCTTCTGTTGCCGTTGATGCTCGCGATCGGCTGGGAGGTGGCGGTGTCGTTCGGCTTTTCGACCGGCCGCTTGCTGCCGCCACCGTCGCGTATCTTCGCCACCTTCAAAGAGCTCTCTGCCAACGGCGAACTGCTGCGCCACGCGCTGGCGACATCGGCGCGGGTGGCTGCTGGCTTTGCGATGGGGGCGTTTGCGGGTACGCTGCTGGGCGCAGCGACGGGCTATTCGACCCTCACCAGTCGCGTGGTCGATCCGACGTTGCAGGGCTTGCGCTCGATTCCCTCGATTGCCTGGGTGCCGCTGTTCATCCTCTGGCTCGGCATCTACGAGGCCTCCAAGGTTACCCTGATCGCCGTCGGCGTGTTCTTCCCGGTATATCTGGGCGTCATGGGCGCGATCGCATCGGTGGATCGCAAGATCGTCGAAGTCGGCCGGATTTTCCGCCTGTCGGGACCCGCCCTAGTGGGTCGCATTCTGTTGCCGGCCATTTTGCCGGCCTACGTCGTCGCCTTGCGCGGCGGCCTCGGCCTGGGGTGGATGTTCGTGGTCGCGGCCGAATTCATGGGCGCCTCCGAGGGCCTGGGCTATTTGCTGGTCGATGGCCAGCAACTGGGCAAACCCGACCAGATCGTGGCCGCCATCATCGCCTTCGCCGTGCTGGGTAAACTCGCCGATGGTCTGCTGGCGGCAGCCTTTCGGCCGTTCCTGCGCTGGCAGGACGCGTTCCAGGCCGGCCCGTCATGAGCACCCCGAGCGCGGTAGCGGCCGCTAACCTCGACATCGATCAAGTCAGCAAGACCTACGCCAACGGCACGCAGGCGCTGCATGCCGTTTCGTTGACCGTCAAAGCCGGAGAGATCGTCGCCGTCATCGGTGGTTCGGGTTGCGGCAAGAGCACCTTGCTGCGCATCGTCTCCGGGCTCGATCATCCCACGGCGGGGGAAGTCCGGGTCGAAGGGCGGCGCATCACCCAGCCGCTTGCAGAAGTCGGCATGATCTTTCAGGAACCCCGGCTGCTGCCCTGGCTCACGGTGGCCCAGAACGTCGCGTTCGGCATCGATAACCTGCCGCGCGCCGAGTGTAAGAACCGCGTCGCAGCCGTCCTCGACAAGGTGGGCCTTGCCGACTATGGCCCGCGCTGGCCGCGTGAATTGTCGGGCGGCCAGAGCCAGCGCGTCGCTATTGCCCGCGCGCTCGTCGCTCGCCCCAGCGTGCTGCTGCTCGACGAACCCTTCTCGGCGCTGGACGCCTTCACGCGTCTCGATCTCCAGGAGCATATGTTGGATTTGTGGGCGGAGACCCGGCCGACATTGGTTCTCGTGACCCACGATATCGATGAAGCCCTGCTGCTGGCCGATCGGATCGTCGTCATGCGACCTGACCCGGGTCGCATTGCGATCACACTGCCGATCAACCTGCCGCGGCCCCGCGATCGACTTTCGGCGTTCTACGAGGACGAGAAACGCCGCGTCCTGCGCGCGCTGGACGAAACTCTGTCCTATCGCCATGCGCGCAAAGTCGACGTCGACAGTTACGACATTTGAACGCGCCGCCGTCGAAACAATCGCCGATAGCTCACGCTTGGGGCTTTTCATCGTCCTTGCCGTCACCATAGCTCCCGGCGAATAATGCTTCGGGCGACCGTCGGTCCGCCGGGCTCGATGCGAAGGGGAGTTGGTCATGCCGAGGCATTTCGGAATTCTGGTGCCGTCCACCAATACCACCTGCGAGATGGAGTTCTGCCGATTGGCGCCTGACCTGCAAGTCCACACAGGGCGTGTGGGTAAAGCCTCGAAAATTCCGTTCTCGCCCGGGCTCGATGCGGATGTCGCGTATCAGTCGGAAATGCTGGGGGATGCGAAGGTCGAAGTCATCGCGCTGGCGCAAACCTCGGCGAGCCTGTTCGCCGATGATTACGACGCGGTGACCGTAAAGCGCATGACGGAAGCCTCGAGCGGCACGCCGTCCTTCACGTCGGCCCAAGCCGTCGGTCGCGCCCTGCGCGCGCTGGGGACGCTGCGGATCGCCATGGCGACGCCCTACTCAGAAGACGTGATCGCGCGCGCCAAACGCTACTACGAGACGAAGTACGGCATCACCATCGTGGCGATGGAAAGCTTAGGGGCGACCGATAGCTACGCCATCGGCAAAATGGACGCGAACATGGCGCAGGCCGCGTTCGAGCGCATCGACCGGCCTGACATCGATGCGTTGTTGGTTCCGGGCGGCAATTTCCCCACCATGGCGTGGATCGATCCGTGGGAGCAGACATTCTGCAAGCCAGTCATCACCACCAATCAAGCGACGCTGTGGGGTGTCTTGGGCGCCATGAAAATAACCACGCCCATGTCCGGGATGGGACGCCTTTTGAAGCAGATGCCCCAGGGCTGATGCTGTCAGATGCGCGGCGGCCAGACGATCACGCCGTAATACCGGAATAAGCGCGATACCAGGCGACGAAACGGCGAATGCCCTCCTCGATGGAGGTGGTGGGCGTGAAGCCGGTCGCGGCCGTCAGGGCATCGATGTCGGCATAGGTGCGCTCGACATCGCCGGGCTGCATGGGGAGAAAATTGATCCGCGCCTTGCGTCCCGTGGCTTCCTCAATGCAAGCAATGAAATGCATCAGCTCGACAGGCTGAGTGTTGCCGATGTTGTAGAGCCGGTAAGGGGCGCGTGATGTGGCGGGGTTTGGTGCATCGCTGTTCCACTGGGGATCGCCGACAGCTGGCAGATCGAGCGTGCGCAAGACGCCTTCCACGACGTCATCGATATAGGTGAAGTCGCGCGCGTGGATGCCGTTGTTGAAGACGTCGATGGGTTCGCCGGCCAAGATCTTGCGCGTGAAAATGAAGGGCGCCATGTCCGGTCGCCCCCATGGGCCGTACACCGTGAAGAAGCGCAAGCCTGTCACCGGGATGGCGTAGAGATGCGCGTAGGCGTGCGCCATCAGCTCGTTGGCTTTCTTCGTCGCCGCGTAGAGGCTGACGGGATGATCGACGTTGTGATGTTCGCCGAACGGCGTCGCGGTGTTGGCACCGTAAACGGAACTCGACGACGCGTAGACGAGATGCCGGACGCCATGATGGCGGCAGCCTTCGAGGATGGTGAGAAATCCCGTCAAATTGGAGTCGGCGTAGGCGTGTGGGTTTTCGGCCGCGTAGCGCACTCCGGCTTGCGCGCCCAGATGAACGACACGATCAGGATGATACTCGGTGAAGAGAGCGGCAATCGCATTGCGATCAGCCAGATCGGCTTCGATGAAACGGAATCGGTTGTGCGGGCGCAGACGGTCGAGCCGCGCATGCTTCAGGCCCACGTCATAATACGCGTTGAGATTGTCGAGCCCGATGACATCTTCCTCGCGCTCGAGCAACGCCTGGGCCGTGTGGAAGCCGATGAAGCCGGCAGCACCGGTGACGAGCACGGTCATTGCACGGGGATCCTCTTGAAATTGTCATCCCGCGATTTTTGCGCGGGATCCAGCCCTCCGCACACTCCGGACCCAGCGAGGGATGGATCCCGGCAATAAATGCCGGGATGACACGTCTGAGCCCACACGCGTGCGCGATGATGCAATGCTCAGGACGCCATCGCCTG
The DNA here is from genome assembly GCA_031406575.1 of Hyphomicrobiales bacterium. GTDB lineage: Bacteria > Pseudomonadota > Alphaproteobacteria > Rhizobiales > Hyphomicrobiaceae. Next base: position 21,809 of record JANOHP010000165.1, on the reverse strand, counting down.
CGCATTGGGGCCGCGCGAGCGTTTGGCGATCAGCTTGTTCAACGCCGTCACGTAAGCGCGCGCCGACGCCACCATCGTGTCGGTGTCGGAACCGCGGCCCGTCACTTGCTTGCCGTTTTCCTCGAGCCGCACCATCACTTCGGCTTGCGCATCGGTGCCTTCGGTCACGGCCATCACCTGATAAAGCGGCAGCCGCGCCTCGTGTGGCACGATCAGTTTGATCGCTTTGAAGATGGCGTCGACTGGACCGTCACCCGTCGCCGTCTGGGTTTGATGCGTGCCCTCGACATCGAGTGTGATGGTCGCCTTTTGTGGGCCGCCCGTGCCGGCGATCACCTCGAGCGCCACGACGCGGATGCGGTCGTACTGGCTGGCGACCTCCTGATCGACCAGCGCCTCGATGTCTTCGTCAAACACCAGCTTCTTCTTGTCAGCGAGATCTTTGAAGCGGCGGAAGGCGTCCTGGAAGGCGTTGTCGCCCAACTCGTAGCCCAGCTGCTTTAGCTTGTCGCGGAAGGCCGCGCGGCCCGACAGCTTGCCCATCGACAGCGTCGACTTGGAGAGGCCGACGCTTTCGGGCGTCATGATCTCGTAGGTTTCGACGTTTTTCAGCATGCCGTCCTGGTGGATGCCGCTTTCGTGCGCGAAGGCATTCCGGCCGACCACGGCCTTGTTGTACTGCACCGGAAAGGCCGCCACAGACGCAACCAGCTTCGAGACGCGCGTGAATTTTGTGGCGTCCACTTCCGTCCAGTAGGGCAGAATGTCCTGCCGCACTTTCAGCGCCATGACGATCTCTTCGAGCGCGGCGTTGCCGGCGCGTTCACCCAGCCCGTTGATGGTGCATTCGATCTGGCGCGCACCAGCGCGTACACCGGCCAGCGAATTGGCGACGGCCATGCCCAGGTCGTTGTGGCAGTGCGTCGACCAGACGACCGTATCGCCGCCGGGGACTTCCAGGCGCAGCCGCTTGATCAGGTCATGATATTCCTCCGGCACTGAATAACCTACGGTATCGGGAATGTTGAGCGTCGTAGCGCCCCGCTTGATGGCAATTTCGCAGCAGCGAAACAGCACGTCCCACTCCGTGCGCGTCGCATCTTCGGCGCTCCACTCGACGTTGTCGGTGTAGTTGCGGGCGCGCGACACGCTCGCCCCCACCGCCTCGATCACCTGCTCGGCGTCCATCTGCAGCTTCCACTTGCGATGCACGGGGCTCGTCGAGATGAACGTGTGGATGCGGGGACGCTTGGCGAACTTGACGGCCTCGCCGGCCCGGTCGATGTCGGCGAAGCTCGAACGCGACAGCCCACACACCACCGAGTTCTTCACGAGCTTGGCGATCTCGCAGACCGCTTCGAAATCGCCGTTCGAGGAGATCGGGAAGCCCGCTTCAATGATGTCGACGCCCATATCGTCGAGCACCTCGGCAACCTTCAGCTTGTCCTCGAGGGTCATGGCGGCGCCGGGTGATTGCTCGCCGTCGCGCAGCGTCGTATCGAAAATGAGAACGCGGTCTTCAGGCTTCAATTTGGCATTGGCGGCGATTGTAGCGGCGGTGTCGTGTTTGGCTGCGGTCATGGTGCTCGATCTTTCGTTCCGGCCAGCATCGGTCTGGAGCTGGCGATGATCCCATCAGCTCTTGGTGTCCGGTCCCCTGAGCGCCGTTTCGGATCACTCCGAAACCCGTACGGCTCAGGGGCTGGTAAGAAGGAGGGTCAGTCCCAGAGCGCGCAGCACCTGCAACTCGGGCGCAACCGCGCCGAGGCTGTCAATCGAATGTGCCAGTCCCTGCTGCGGGAGCTCGAGCGCGGTCATTGCATCAGTCCATGTCGCCATGAGTGGCGATCAATCGTCACGCCTAGATAAGGCCGACCGCGATTCGATTGCAAGCCCCGAATGATTTGCGGCGTCCAGAAGCTCACGAGCATGCTGTACATTTATGACTGGACCCTCAACGAAACGGCCGCCGCAGGTTTCCCCGTCGGCGGCCGCTTATTTTCAGGTCAATCGGTGCCTTCGCTTACTTCTTCTTCGCAGCCTTCAGGGCCGCGAGGACTTTCGGCGGCGACATGGGCAGCTCGCTCATGCGTTGACCGGTGGCGCTGAAGATCGCGTTGGCGATGGCGGCGAGCGGCGGCACGAGCGGCACTTCACCGACGCCGCGCACACCCTGGGGATGTTTCGGATTGGGCACTTCGATCATGACCGCATCGAGCATCGGCAGGTCGGAGGCCACGGGCATCCGATAGTCGAGGAAACCCGGGTTCTGCAGGTGGCCGTTCTTGTCGTAGATATACTCTTCGTTCAGTGCCCAGCCGATGCCCTGGGCGACGCCGCCCTGCATTTGGCCTTCGACGTAGCTGGGATGGATGGCGCGGCCCACGTCCTGGAAGGACGTATAGCGCAGGATCGTCACCTTGCCGGTTTCCGGGTCGACTTCCAGATCGCAGACGTGCGTTGCAAAGCCGCCCTCGGCGCCCGTCGTGTTGAACGAGGAGCCAGCGCCGATCGGGCCGCCGGTTGCCGAAGCCTGAGCCGCAATGTCGGCCATCGTCAGCGCGGGGAACTTGCCCGCGTTGTCACCGGCGGGGCGGGCCTCGCCGTTCTCCCAGACGACCGCTTCCGCATCGATCTTCCAGATCTTGGCGGCGCGCTCGCGCAAGGTTTTGATGACGCTTTCCGTGGCTTTGGTGACGACCATCGCCGAGGCGAAAGTGACGCGGCTGCCACCGGTGAGATTGCTGAAACCGATCGTGCTGGTGTCGCCGATCAGCACCTGCACCTTGTTGTAGTCGATGCCGAAGAGCTCTGCCGTGATGTTGGCAGTCGATGCGCGCGAGCCGCCGATGTCGGGATGGCCCGTCATGACGATGACCGTGCCGTCTTCGTTGACGGTGATGTTGGCGCTCGATTCACCGCCTGCGTTGAACCAGAAGCCGCTGGCGACGCCGCGACCCTGATTGGGGCCGAGCTTGGCTTTGTAGTGCGGATGCTCCAGGGCTGCTTTGATCGTCTCTTCGTAGCCGATCAGCGGGAAGGTCGGGCCATAGGCCGCTTTCGTGCCCTGTTTGGCGGCGTTCTTCAGGCGCAACTGCAACGGGTCCATTTTCAGCGCCGAGGCGACCTCGTCGAGTACGCATTCCACGGCATGGGCGCCGATCGGCGCGCCGGGTGCGCGATAGGCTGCAACCTTCGACCGGTTGGACACAACATCGAAGCCCACCGAATGCACGTTGGCGATATCGTAGGGCGAGAACGAGCAACCGGCGGCGCCGCGGATCGGCGAACCCGGAAAGGCGCCGGCCTGCAAGCAGAACGTGCCCTGCGCGGCGACGATTTTGCCGTCCTTGGTGGCGCCGATCTTGACGGTGCTTTTGGCGCCCGACGTCGGACCCGAGGCGCGGAACACGTCTTCGCGCGACATCACGATCTTGACCGGGCGACCCGACATGCGGGCGAGCACCAAGGCCACCGGCTCGAGGTAGACGATGGTCTTGCCGCCGAAGCCGCCGCCGATTTCAGCGGGAATGGCCCGGATTTCGCTCTGCTCGAGGCCCGTCAGATAGGCGCACATGGCGCGGACCATGAACTGGCCCTGGCTCGAGCTCCAGACCGTGGCGTTGCCGTCCTTGCCGACGCTGACGAGACAGGAATGGGGCTCGATGTAGCCCTGGTGCACGGCTGCCGTTTTGAAGGAGCGCTCGATGATGACGTCGGCCTGTTTGAAACCAGCGTCGACGTCACCCAGCTTGTGCTCGAGCTTGCCGGCGATGTTGGAGGGCTTGCCCTCGAACTTGATGTGATCGTGCAGGATCGGCGCGTCCGGCTTCATTGCGTCTTCGACATCGATGCTGTGGGGCAGCACCTCGTACTCGACCTTGATCAGTTTGAGCGCCTGCCGGGCGATGCTGTTCGATGTGGCGGCGACGGCGGCGACGGGGTGGCCAGCAAACAGCGCCTTGTCCGTGGCCATGACGTTGCGCGCCATCCAGCGCATGTCTTGGATGCCCAGCATCACCGACTTGTCGAGCGGGAACTGGACGAGGTCCTTCGACGTCATGACAGCCTTGACGCCCTCGAGTGCGGCGGCCTTGGACGTATCGATCGACTTGATGCGGGCATGTGCATGCGGGCTGCGAAGCACGCGCCCCCACAACATGCCCGGCAACTTGGCGTCGGCAGAGTAGGCTGCGCGGCCTGTGACTTTATCTTCGCCGTCCGGGCGGATGGTGCGCTTGCCGATCCATTTGTTCGTCGGTGTGTGTTCGTTCATCCCTGCACATCCCAGCTGGTTGTCGTTTCGTCGGTTGCCCGACAAGCTATCCCACGTTCGAGTATCGGCTGTCGGAGCCGTCTTGCCAACAGTCAAACGAGCGACCCGTCTGCACTGCCCGTCGAATAGGCAGTGCAGGCAGGCGCTGCAACTCTAAGGAGCGGTGGGGCGGCGATGGAGCGGCCGCTCAAGTTCCGAGCGCCTGCACGATCTTGGCGGCGGCGGCGGCCACCAGTTCAGGCTTTTCCATGCGGCCGGTGTGGGGCGCGAGCGGCAGCCCATCGAAGCGCGGAATGACATGGAAATGCAGGTGAAATACCACCTGACCCCCGGCCTGCTCATTGAATTGCAGAACCGTGACACCCTGCGCCCCGAAGGCTTCGAGGTGCGCCCGCCCGATTTTCTGGACCGTCGTGAGACATGCGGCGAGCTGCGCGGGGGATGCGTCCAACACATTGCGGGCCGGCGTTTTGGGGATAACGAGCGTGTGGCCCTCACAGCGCGGCATGATGTCCATGAAGGCCAGCGTGGCGTCGTCCTCGTAGACTCTGGTCGACGGGATCTCGCCCCGCAGGACTTTGGCGAACACGTTGTTGGGGTCGTAGGACATGGCAGCGGCTCCGTGTCGGGGTGGGACGACGTTCGGCAGTCGGGGTTCGGCAGTCGGCAGTCGCAAAATACATCAAAAGCCCGGGCGAATGTTCTTGCACTACGAGAGGCCGGAAATTGTCGAGGCCGACTGCCGCTTCTCAATCTTGCTCCGCTTCGATTTTTGCCGCATCGTCGCCCTTCCGGTAAGGCGCATACTCGGCGAGCGCGGCGCGGTGTTCGTCCATGTGTGCGCGCTCCTGCACCAAATAACGCGCGATCGCCGTGCGCAGACCCCGATCGGCGATCCAGTGCGCGGAATACGTGGGCGTCGGCAGATAGCCCCGCGCCAGTTTATGCTCTCCCTGCGCGCCCGCTTCGACGCGTGCGAGGTGGTGGTCGATCGCCCACTCGATCGCTTGGTAATAGCAGATCTCGAAGTGCAGGCAGGGCTGTGGGTCAGTGGTGCCCCAATAGCGGCCGTACAGACAGTCACCACCGATCAAGTTCAGCGCCCCAGCGACGTAGACGCTGTCGCGTTTGGCGAAGATCAGTAGGCAGCGATCCGCCATCGACTGGCCGAGCAGGGAGAAGAATTTCCGGTTGAGATAGGGACGCCCCCACTTGCGGCTGCCCGTATCCATGTAAAAGCGAAAAAACGCATCCCAGTGCGCTTCGGTCAGGTCTTTGCCCGTGACCCTCTCGATGACGAGGCCGCCATCGAGCGCTTGCGCGCGCTCCTTGCGGATGGCTTTGCGTTTGCGCGAGGCAAGCGAGGCCAGAAAATCGTCGAACGTGGCATACCCCTGGTTGTGCCAGTGGAACTGCTTGTCAGTTCGTTGCAGCAGGTTGGCGGCACCGGCATGCGTCCATTCCGCTTCGGTGAGGAACGTGATGTGCAGCGAGGATGCGCCGAGCTGGCTTGTCAATTCGACGCCGGCCGCGAGCAGCAATTCCTCGCGCTCGGCAGCCAGCGGACCCGGAGGCACCAGCAAGCGGTGGCCCGGCACGGGTGTGAACGGCACGGCGCACTGTAATTTGGGGTAGTAATTGCCGCCCGCCCGCTCGTAGGCCTCGGCCCAGCCGTAATCGAAGATGTATTCGCCTTTGCTGTTATTCTTCAAATAGCAGGGCATGGCGCCGACCGGACCCAAACCCTCCTCTTCCAAGACGATGTGCTGGGGAACCCATCCGGCGCGTCGGCCTACGGTCTCCGCATCCTCGAGCGCTTTCAAAAAAGCATGCGAAATGAACGGGTCGAAGGGGCGCTCCGGCGGGTTCGCCAAGCTGTTCCAAACCGCAGCGTCGATGTCGGCGATGCGCGGATGGACCCGCACCACAGCCTTGCCGTCATCGCTCATGCACCACCTGTCCACCGTTTCGTCCAGGCCCAGTATGCCGCGTGTCGGTGTCCGGGCAAAGCTCTCGCGAAACCCCCATCGGTGACGTGATTCGGCCACAGAGATCGATGGTCGCATTCCCTTCGTTGCCCAACGGTTCTTTTTGGACGCCACGGGGGCACGAGAATGGCGCGCGGGCAGCCAGAGTTTCGTATCGACATCGACGTGAGCCATGCTGAACGCGAGGCGATGCGTATTCGCGACTTGTTGGCGGCGCTGCGTCAACGCCACGATCTGTCGCCCTACGAATACACACGCTTCATCCAGATCGTGCCCGCGGGGCCGACCCACAGCCATCCAATTCTGACCTTGGGCACACGCTTCGCCGAGAGCGAAGATCACTTGCTCGCGACCTATCTGCACGAGCAGATGCACTGGTATCTGTGGCGCTTGGGCGGAGTGGACCACGATCCCGTCGCGCCTTTTTTCGACGAGCTGGTGCGGCGCTACCCGAAGGCCCCGACGCGGTTGCCGGACGGCGCGCGCAACTACGAACAGACCTACATCCACATCGTCGTCTGCTGGCTCGAGATCGCGGCCATGACGCAACTCGTCGGCAAGGAGCGGGCGCGTGCGCTTTGCGATACGCACTGGGGCTACCGCTGGATATATCGAACAGTCCGGCGTGACAGCGAAGCGCTGGGCGATTTGTTGACGGAGCACGGCCTCTGGCCGATGCGCACGCCCGAGGAACTGGACGCCGAGGAAAGTGCGCGGAAGGTGCCGCCGGTTACCGTCGCGCGGCAAAGAACGCCGAAAGCAGCGCCGCTGCCTCGCTCGCCGCGATCCCGCCGTAGACCTCCGGCGCGTGGTGGCAGGTCGGCTGGCTGAAGATGCGCGGGCCGTTTTCGACGCCGCCGCTCTTGGGATCGCTGGCACCGAAGTAAAGCCGGCGGATGCGCGCGAATGAGATTGCCGCTGCGCACATGGGGCAGGGCTCCAGCGTCACCCACAGATCGCAATCAATGAGCCGCTCCTGGCCCAGCTCTCGGCAGGCCGCGCGAATGGCGTGCATTTCCGCGTGCGCGGTGGGGTCTTTGAGGGCGCGCATGCGATTGGGCTCGGCGGCGATCACGCAACCGTTCGGATCGACGACCACGGCGCCGATGGGGACCTCGCCGCTATCGAAAGCCTCACGCGCCAGGGCCAAAGCGTGTCGCATATGTGGCATGGAGGCGGGGTTCCGAGTGTAAGATGCGGCATGCCGCAGGGCTGCCGCTGCTATGAAAAGATCGACGTCTGCGCCAACCTGATGATATTGCGAGCTGGATCGCGACGCCATCATAACCCTGAGCCCGCGTCCGGAGGATTGACAGACTATGCGCAAGGACAGGCAGGATCGGGGCCGAGGGCCGGGCGGTCGCGGAACCGGTGGCCCAGGTGGCGAAACGCGCGGACCAAAGACTGGCCGTCGGCCGGATGCGCGGGGCAAACCGGGCGCTGGTCCAGGCGCGGGTGCCGGTGACAGGCCGCGTCCGCCGAACCGTTCGTCAGGACCAGATTGGCGGCCCGAGCGTGGTGACAAGCGGACAGGTGGTCCGCCGGTTTCGGGTCGCAAGGACAGGCCCGACCGAGAGCGGACTGGTGGCGCAGGCGAGAACAAGCGGTTCGGCCCGTCTTCTCGCCCTGGTCGCACCGAGCGGCCCGATCGTGCGGCAACTCTGGGCCGCCAGGACAGGCCCGACCGGGAGCGGGGCGGCGGCGGGGGGCGAAGCGACAGACCCGAGCGCGCGCCGACCAGTGCCACACGACAAGACCGTCCCGATAGAGCGCGGGGCGGTGGTACTGGCGAGAAAAGATGGTCCCCGCCGTCGCCTCGTCCAGGTGGTAGCGAGCGACCCGATCGCGCGCCGTCGAGTGGCGGACGCGAGGACCGGCCAGCCGGCAGCAGCCCGCGCCCCCACAAGGGCGGCGGAGGTCTACGCCGCGCGGAACGCGATGCGAAATTCACAGGTGGCCCCACTCCGGTGCGCCCAGGTGGAGCGGATCGCGCGCGCGCCGAGGCGCCCCGTCCGTGGCGCTATGATATCGAGCGCAAAACGGTGCCGAGCAGTCGACCGGACGACCGCCCCGCGGCGCGTCGCGGTGAGGCTTCAACACCGGCACGACGGCCCGCCCCGCGTCCGCCTGCCGGTCCGCGAGGGCCAGTCGCCGTCACAGAGCATCCCGCGCTCACCTTCTTCGGGTCGATGCGCATTTCCAAGGCGCTGGCGCGCGCGGGCCTGTGCTCGCGCCGTGATGCCGAGCGGTGGATCGCCGAAGGTCGCGTCAAGGTCAACGGCCGCCTGCTCACGTCACCCGCACTCGATGTCGAAGCGAAGGATCGCATCGAAGTCGACGGCAAGCCGCTGCCGACGCCCGAGCCGCCGCAACTGTGGCGCTATCACAAACCGCGCGGCCTCGTGACGACGCACAAAGACCCCGAGGGGCGGCCGACGGTGTTCGACGCTTTGCCGCCGGAGTTGCCGCGCGTCGTCTCGGTGGGGCGCCTCGACTACAATACCGAAGGCCTGCTGCTGCTCACCAACGACGGCGCCATGGCCCGGCATATGGAACTGCCCGCGACGGGCTGGTTGCGTCGCTACCGGGTTCGCGCGCACGGCCGCATTACGCAGGACGATCTCGATCGTTTGAAGGACGGCGTCGAGATCGAAGGCGTCCGCTACGGCCCGATCGAAGCGACGATCGACAGCGTGCAGGGGGCCAACGTCTGGTTGGGGATCGGGCTGCGCGAGGGCAAGAACCGCGAGGTGCGCACGATTCTGGCGACGCTGGGCCTCGACGTGAACCGGCTGATCCGGGTGTCGTTCGGGCCGTTCCAGCTTCTCGACTTGAAGCCGGGCACGGTCGAGCCGGTGAAGCGCCGCATTTTGGCCGACCAGTTGGGCTCGGTCCTGGCGAAGGAGCTGGGGCTCGCTTCGGACACCGCAAGCGACGCGCGTGCGGAGCGCCGGGCCCGCACGGCGTCGTCGCCGTCGAGTGGCTCTGAACCCGACACGACCGACGACGGGGAGACGGTGTGAGAATTGTGGCCGGCCATCTGAGGGGGCGGGCCCTCGTCGCGCCCGAAGATGGCGGCACGCGGCCGACCTCCGACCGCGTGCGCGAGGCCGTCTTCAACGTGCTGGCGCACGGCATTCCTGGGTTCACCCTCGAAGGGGCTCGCGTGCTCGACCTCTTCGCGGGGACGGGCGCTGTCGGCATCGAGGCCCTCTCGCGCGGTGCGAAGCTGTGTCTTTTCGTGGAAGACGACCCGCAGGCGCGCGGCGTCATTCGCCAGAACGTGGAAGCCTTCGGATTGACCGGTATCACGCGCATCTGGCGGCGCGATGCGACGAATTTGGGCCCCGCCAACACACGCGACTGCTTCGATATCGCGTTTCTCGATCCGCCTTACGGTAAGGGTCTGGGTGAACGCGCGCTGATCGCCGCGCGCGACGGCGGTTGGCTCGAGAAGTGCGCCATCGTCGTCCTGGAAGAGCACGCCGACACCATTGTCGACTGGCCGCCGGGATTCGTCGTACTCGACGCGCGCCAGTGGGGCGGCACGCAAGTGCATTTTGCGCGCTACGATGCCTGTTCCGGCGCGGACGGATCGATCACATGAACGCACCGACGCAGCTCCAGCCTACCGGTTCCGCCGGAGCGAGCGGTTGGATCGAGGCTGGCCTATTTGCCGTCGTTCTGGCCGTGCTCAACCTCGCTTATGCGTATGGCCATCAGATCGGTGCGCATCCGGTCGCGTTCCTGACCTACGCCATGCCGATTGCGGCGGTGACGTTGCTGCTGATCACCGGCCCCGGCCCCCATTGGCGCGCCATCATCGCGCATCCGCTGAGCTATGCGGTGGGCGGCGGCATCATCGGCATGGAGGCATTTTATTATCTGCTGATCGACAAGGTTTCGCCGACGGATGGCAGCCTGCTCGTGCGCCTCAACGTGCCGGTCGGCATGCTGCTCGGCGTCCTTATGGTTGGGCGGCGGCCATCGCGGCTGTCGATCACCGGCGCGCTGGTCGTCATCGCGAGCATCGCGTTCATCGTTCCGGGGCTCGAAGCCGATCGACGCGTCGCGGGCGTGCTGCTCGCTATCACCTGCGCCTTCATCATGAGCCTGCGGTCGTTCGCGGCGGAGTTCCACCCGTGGAATCGCAGTGCGCACACCGTGTTCGAAAAAATGCGCGTGACGGGCTTGGTGCTGCTGGTCAGTTCGATCATCGGCGTCGTGCTCGTGTTCGGCAGCATGACGCTCGTGGCTCACGGACAGATGGTCGGCCCGACCTGGCTTCCCAGACCCGAACATTTTCTGCACTTGCCGACCTATCTGCTCGCGCTGTTCATGGGCGGCGCCGTGCTGACGTCGATCCAGTATCTGGGCTTTTCGACGGTCGTCAAAATTCGCACCGAAATTTTTCTCGCCATGACGGCGCTAATTCCGGCCGTGACGTTGGTGTTTCAGATGGCCGCCGTTGAAACGGGTGTGCTCGCACCCATTCCCGTCGATTGGCGCACGCTGCCGGCCATGGGCGTGATGATGGCAGGCGTCATCCTGGTCATTTGGGGCGGGCATCGAACACCGACGATGCGGACCGTTTCTGCCGAAACGCGAGCGTCATCCCAATCCGCGGAGGCATCCGGTCCCAACCTGTCGCCAGCGCGTCGGACGCGGCCCTGGGCGGCGATGGCGGCGGCAACACTGCTGGGCCTGCCGTACGGCACCATTTATGCCTTCAGCGTGCTGCTGAAACCGTTGGAAGCGCTGCTCGAGGTGCCGCGCACCGAGCTGTCGTTCGTCTTCGGCCTCTCGGCAATCGGCTTCACCACCGGCATGAACTTGGCGCCACTGACGTTCGGTCGCCTCTCCGCGCCGGTCATTGTGGCGCTCGCCACGCTCGTCAATATCGCCGGGATGGCACTGGCTGCCACGGCGACGAGCACCATCGAACTCGCGCTGGGCTACGGCGTCATGTTCGGTGTTGCGAGTGGGTTCGCATTCACCACGTACCAGCAGTGCATCAACATGGTGGTTCGTGGCCGTCAGGGACTGATCAACGGCTACATCGTCAGCCTGTTTCCGGCCGGTGCCATGATCGGCGCGCCCTTGCTCGATTGGGGTATCGGACAGTGGGGCGTGCGCACGGCACTCTGGGGGCTCGCGGGTGTTTTTGCGGTGACCGGCGTCATTGGCGTCGGTCTCGCCATCATCAGCGGCGCGCGCTTGGAGAGGCCCAGTAGGGCCTCTGGTGAAGCCAGTGCGAGCAGCGCCGGCCGCCGGGTCGTGTTCTGGAAAATCTTCACCATCTTTTTCGTGGCTGCTGCGGCGGGCTTGATGGTGTTGAGCCAAGCTGCGGGCATTGTGGCTGCCTATGGCGGCGCCAGTGCGTTGGCCGTGTTCGCCACCACGGGAATCACGGGGGCAATCGCTGCGGCGCGCCTGGCTGGCGGCGGCCTCACCGATCGGTTTGCCGTGCCCTATGTCATGGCCGGTGCGCAGGTGATGGCGCTGGTCGGCACGATCATGCTGACCCAGTGGCCGGGACCGATCATGTCGGTCGTGGGGTTGGCGATGATCGGCATAGGATACGGCATTATTTCCGGTGCGACGGCCGCCGCCATCGGGCTCTACTGGGAAAAGCGCGATTTCGGGCGCATGGCGAGCCGGCTTTATATTGCCTGGTGCATCGCCGCGGTGACGTTGCCGGTGCTGGCGGCGCGCCTGTTCGATCTGACGGGCGGCTACACCACCGCCATCATCGTGGCGGGCTGCGGCAATCTCATCGGTGTGCTGGTGGCGATCACGCTGCCACGCCGCGTCGAGGGTGGCCGACAGGCCGAGATCGCGGCCGAAACCACGCGCTGAACCAGCCCACACTTTACGTTCGGCCGAACAACCGCTCGATATCGCTGCGGGCCAGCGCAATCCACGTGGGGCGACCGTGATTGCATTGACCAGAAAATGGCGTGGCTTCCATCTCGCGCAGCAGCGCGTTCATTTCGGCGGGTGTCAGGCGCCGGCCAGCGCGCACACTGCCGTGACAGGCCATTGTCGAGGCCACGGCTTCCAAGCGATCCTTGAGCGCGCGTGCGTCACCCTGCGCCAGCAAACTGGAGGCCAAATCGCGCACGAGGCCAGCGACATCCGTATGCCCGAGCAGAGCCGGTGTCTCGCGCACGACCACGGCGCCGGGCCCGAACGCTTCCAGCGCCAAGCCCAACTCGGCCAGTTCGTGCGAGCAATCGCAGAGCAGCGCTGCCTCGTCTTCGGACAGCTCGACGACCTCGGGGATCAGCAAGGCTTGGCGCGCCACGCTGCCCGCGCTCAGCATCGCCTTCATGCGCTCGAGCACGATGCGCTCGTGTGCCGCGTGCTGATCGACGAGGATGATGCCGTCGGCGGTTTCCGCGACGATGTAGGTGTTGTGGAGTTGTGCGCGGGCCGCGCCGAGGGGATAGGTCTGGTTGCTATCCGAGGGGGGAGCTGGGGCAACGCACTCGGACGACACGATGGCGCTGGGCGCGCCGAGGTGCTCGAACGGCGCCTGCATGCACTCCGAAAATCCGCGCGAGAGACTGCGCGATGGCGGGTGCCACGGGGGTGTTCCATTCACGACCGCAGCGGGCGCATCGCCGAATCCGGAGACGGCTCCCGCGTTTTGCTGCAGGGCCTCGACGGCGCGCACGCCGCCGAAGGCCGAGGCGCGATGCCCCGCCGACTCCAGAGTGTGCCGCAAGCCGCCCATGACGAGGCTGCGCACCGCGCCCGCATCGCGAAAGCGAACTTCTGCCTTGGTCGGGTGCACGTTGACGTCGACCTCCTGCGGCGGCAGCGCCACGAAGAGGGCCAGCAGCGGCTGACGTCCCCTCGGCACCAGATCGCCATAGGCCGCGCGCACGGCGCCGAGGAGCAAGCGATCGCGCACGGGGCGGCCGTTGACGAACAGGAACTGCATCGTGCTGTCGGGCCGGTTGAGCGTCGGCAGACCGGCGAACCCCGACAAGCGCACGCCTTCGCGTTCACCGTCGAGCGGTAAGGCGTCGGCCAGAAACTCGCGCCCCATGATGCGGCCGAGCCGTTGCAGGAGGCCATCGGCGCCATGCGCTTGCGCGGGCAGCACCAAGCCGGCGCGTTCGCCCGTCGTCAGCGAGAACCCGATCTTGGGATGCGCCATGGCGAGACGCTTGACCGTCTCGCCGATCGCCATGTTCTCCGCCCGCTCCGATCGCATGAACTTGAGGCGCGCGGGCGTCGCCGAGAAGAGATCGCGCACCTCGATGCTGGTGCCGGTATTCACGGCTGCTGGCCGCACGCTTTCCTTGGTGCCGCGATCGACGATGATCTCTAGGCCGCTATCGGCGCCACGCTCCCGCGTGCGGATCGACAGCGTAGCGATGGAGCCGATCGAGGGCAGCGCTTCGCCGCGAAAGCCCAACGTGCGAATGTCCGTCAGGTCCTCATCGTCGAGTTTCGACGTGGCATGGCGTTCGACGGCCAGTTCGAGGTCGGCGGGTCCCATGCCCGAACCGTCGTCGGTGACGCGAATGAGCGACAGGCCGCCCCCAACGCAAACGATCTCGACGGCCGTCGCGCCGGCATCGATGGCGTTCTCGACCAGCTCTTTGACGACGCTGGCCGGGCGCTCGATCACCTCGCCGGCGGCGATGCGATTGACGGTCTGCGGTGGTAATCGGCGAATAGGCACGGCCAAAATCCCTCACTTCCGCGCGTGACGCGCACGGGGATCGAGACGGGGATTGCACGGGCGCCCTCAGCCTGTCGTCGACAGGCGCTCGCGGGTGAGCGTCTTGGCGAGTTCGACGGCGGGTTGGTCGAAGGCATCGACCCCGAACAGGCGCGCTGCGAGAATCGTCTCGATCATCGCTCCCATCAACAGCGCACCCAGTGTGGCCGGGTCAAGCTTTTCGAGATCGATAGTGCGCACGGGGCGGCCCGCGCGCATCAGGGCCTCCGGCACGGCGTGCGATTGCGCTGCCACGAGATCGCCGATCGAGCGGTCGCCCATGAAGCCGATGCCGGCCGTCGTGGCGAGGTCGGCATCGAGCACCGGTCCCTGGCCGCCGGTCGCAGTGCGAATGATGGTGAGGTAGTGCTCTGGCGGTCCGTCCATGAAGAGCTGCAACTGGCTGTGCTGGTCGAGCGGCCCTAGGCACGCGACGGGCGTGGTGCCCGCGCCCCCTTTTCCGAGGCTTTCGGCCCAGAGCTGCACGTACCACGCACCGAACCGCGCCAGCCGGTCGGCGTAGGGCATCATGACATTGACGCGGACGCCGCGCAGGCGTGCGAGCCCCACAGCTACGGCCGCGCCGACGGCGGGTGTGAAATCACCGGGGTGCTTGGCGACCATCATCGAGCGGATGACGGCGTTTGCCCCTTGCCGCACCGCACGCACATCGAGGCCACGCGCGATCGCCGGCATCAGACCGACGATGGATAGGACCGAAAAGCGGCCACCGATTCCCGGCGGATGATCGAGTACGGGAATGCCGAAGCGGCCCGCCAACGCACGCAGTCCGCTGGTCTTGCCCGCCGTCGCGGGATCGGCAATCGCCAGGAACTGGCGCGGGATATGTGTTTCGAGACCGGCGCGGCACATGGCGCCGAGGGCCGCTACAGCTTGCGACAGTGTCTCAGGCGTGCCACCCGATTTGGACGTGACGACGAAGCGGGTGGTCGCCAAATCGAGTGTGGCGAGGGCACCCGCCAATGTGCTGCCGTCGAGATTGGAGTAAAACCGCGTCCGTGGGCGCGAATGTTTTGCGGGGTCCGAAGCACCGGGAATGTTCCAGCCAGAGAGCTGGGCCAGCGTTTCGCCACCCAGGCTCGAACCGCCCGTACCCAGGAACACGATGGTCCGCGCGCCCTTGCACAACCGCGCCATCGCCGCTTCGGCGTCGTCTAGGTCGCGCGTTTCCTCCGCGATGCGCAGGTGGGGCAGAGATCCGTCGCGATAGGCGCGCTGGAGGTTGGACAGTGGGGTCACGAGTTCCGACAGCAGGACCGTCATTTCATCGGGCGCCAACCCACCGGCCCCGATCTGCGCCGAGAGGCAACCCTCGATGGATTGCCGCAGCAGGGGCCCGTCGTCGCCGGGCTGCGATAAATCGGCGAATGCAGCCATGTCTCACCTGCCCGGTCTGTGGGATCCTGTCGGTGCGGTCCCAACACTTCGACAGCGTACCGCGTTCCGGGACATGTGCTGTCCTCAGTTGCCGCTGGTCAAGCCTTTCGGCTTCCCCGCGACCGTGACGATCAAGTCGTCGACCGTCAAAATACGCTGGGCCACGCGTTTGATGTCCTCGAGGGTGACAGCCTCGATCAATGAGTTGCGACGTTCGACGTAGTCGATACCCATCTCTTCCTGCAGCATCCAGATGAGTTGGCTGGCGATCTTGGAATTGGTGTCGAAACGCAAAGCGAACGAGCCGGTCAGATAGCTCTTGGCGTTGGCCAGTTCCTGCGCGGTCATGCCGTCGTCGGCCATGTGCTTCAGTTCACCGCGGATCACATCGAGGGAGCGTGCGACTTCTTCGTTCTTTGTGGCGACACCGCCGCCGAAGATCGCGGCATGTTTGTAGGGCTGCAGATAGCTGTAGACCGAATAGGCGAGGCCGCGCTTTTCGCGCACTTCCTCGGTCAATCGCGATGCGAAGCCACCCCCGCCGAGCACCTGGTTCAACACGAACCCGGCAATGAAATCGGGGTCCTTGCGGCCGACGCCCGCCATGCCGAACTGCACGACGGACTGCGGCACGTCCATTTCGATGACTTCGAGCTTGCGAACGGCTTTGGGCGCGGTCTTGGCCACCGGAACAAGGTCTGCTTTCGGGGTGAGATCGCCGAACACCTTGTCGAGCAGGGCCGCCAGTTGCGTCGCATCGATGTCGCCGACGGCGACGACGCGCAGGGTGTCTTTGGCGAACACGCGGCGGCGGAACGCCTCCAAGTCGTCACGCGTGAGGGATCCGATGCTTTCGACCGTGCCTTCCGCAGGGCGGCCGTAGGGATGATCGGGGAACGCTGCCGCCGACCATGCCTTGGCGGCCACCTTGTCGGGGCTCTTGGCAGCGAAGGCCAAACTGGCAAGCAATTGCTGACGAATGCGGTCGACCGCATTCGAGTCGAAGCGCGGCTTCGTGATCGCGAGCCGCAGCAGATCGATCGCCGCGTCGCGGTTGACGGTCAGGGTTTCGAAGTTGCCGTAGAAGCTGTCGCGGCCGTCTTCGAAGCTCATGCGCATGGCGAGTTCTTCCATGCGCTCCTGGAACTGCTCGGCCGTCATGTCGCCGGCGCCTTCGTCGAGCATGGCAGTAATGAAATTAGCGACGCCGCCCTTGCCGGCAGGGTCCTGCGTGTTGCCGCCGTCGAACACGAAGCGCATGGCGAGCAGCGGCACGCTGTGCTCTTCCACCAGCCACGCTTCGATCCCGCCGGGGCTCTTCACCTGTTGGATTTTCATGGCTGTCTTCGCTTGCGCAAGAGGGGAAGGGGGGATCACCGTCGTGGTTGCGCCGGGGCCGGTTTGCGCCACAGTCGCGGCGGGCGGAGGCGTCGGCTTCTGCGTCTGAGGGGGCTGGGCGGGAACAGCCGATGGGCTGCTCGGCGCTTGCGCCACGACAGCGGGGCCGGAAGGCGCCACGGGATTGGCGACGGGCGTCAGAACCGGGGTCGCCGGAGGGGTCGCAGCACCCGCTGGAGCCGCTGGTGTCGATGCTGGTGGCGCAACAACGGATGGTGCCGACGCCGGCGCCGAACCGGGTGCAGGTGCCACGACGGCAGCGGACTTGGCAGGTGGTGGCGACTTGCTGCCGCTCGACAGAACGACGCCGAGAAGACCGAGTGCGGCCGCAGCGCCCACGACCAAACCGGCCAACGGAGCAAACGACGAAAGCGCACCGCTCGACCCGGTTGGGGTTCGACGCGGATCACTGGAGTTCGACATGCGCGTCACGCTCCATCAGCTACGGTTGGGAGTGGCAGGTGCCGCAACGCCATCTGGCTGGGCTGGGGTCAGCGTGCCCGTGACGGAGCGGCGGATATCGAGATGCTTGGCGGCCGCAGCCTTCATGTCCTCGAGCGTGACTTTGGAGATGCGATCGGGCCATGCCTCGATATCATCGACCGTGCGCCCCACGGTCAGCGACCAGCCGTAACGGCGTGCCAGGGACATCTGATTGTCGCTGTCGTAGATGTATTCCGCGAGATAGGCTTTTTTCGCCCGGTCCAGTTCCGCCTGGGTGACGCCGTTGGTGCGGATATCCGTCAACACCGCATCGATCGCCGCTTCGATTTGGGCAAAGCTGACGTTGTCGGCTGGAACCGCATAAAGGGAGATCTTGCCACTATCGCGGGCGGCACCGGAGTACCAGCCACCGGCACTGGAGGCCAATTTGTCCTCCGACACCACCTTGCGATAAATGCGCGACGTCGAACCGGTGGCGACGACCTTCATCAACAGGTCCAGAGCTTCGGATTCGCCCGGCTGCGCCGTCATGTAGCTGGGCGCAATGTAGGCCCGATGCCACGTCGGCTTGCCGGCGCGCGGATCTTTCAGGTCGACGCGGCGGGGGGCACGGTGGTTGGGCTCCTGCTGGCGCGGCCGGGCCATGACATCGGCATTCCCCGGAATTTGCCCGTAGGTTTTTTCCGCCATCGCGCGAACCTCGTCGGGCTCGACATCGCCGGTCACGACCAGGATGGCGTTATTTGGAGCATAGAAGCGCTTGTAGAAATCGAACGCGTTCTCGCGCGACAGATTCGCGATCTCATGCTCCCAGCCGATCACGGGCTGACCATAGGGATGCGCCAGGTAGAGCGCGGCGTTGATCTGCTCGTCGAGGATCGCCGAGGGGTTGTTTTCGACCCGCGAGCGGCGCTCTTCCAGAATGACATCGCGTTCGGTCAAGACCTCTTTGATGTCGAGGCGCAGGTTGACCATACGGTCGGCTTCCATGCCCATGACCGTTTCCAACCGATCCTTGGCAATGCGCTGGAAATAGGCGGTCACGTCGTGACCGGTGAAGGCGTTGTCGTTGCCGCCCAACCGAGACACGATCTTGGAGAACTCACCGACCGCAATTTTCTCGGTCGATTTGAACATCAGATGTTCGAGAAAATGGGCGATCCCCGAATAGCCGGGGGGCTCGTCGGCGGCTCCCGCCCGATACCAGATCATGTGCGTGACGACGGGCGCCCGCCGATCCGGCACGACGATGATGTCGAGCCCGTTGGCCAGCCTGAATTGCGAGGCCCGGGTCGCGGCATAAGCAGAATTGGGCGTATAGGCAGCAAGGGTCAGCATGGTGGCGATCACCGTCAGAAGAGCTGGAGGTCTGAAGCAGGCGCTAACCGGCATGAGGGTTTTCCCCTGGACGCGAGTGGGTAGAAAGACACGGCTATGGGCCGACACGAATGCGGAAACCGTCCGGATTCCCCCATCGAGCGTGCGTGGATGTCGGTTGTCGGTCGTGTAAAGTCAAATGACAAGCCCTCCATGTGACGGCCTCGATGTCCCGACTGAACGACAATGATGCCTGGAAACATGGGAATAGCGGGCCCTATGAGCGATATGCGTCGTGCTCCCGCGCCAACCGGTGAACCAGTGATTTCACCCAGCGGTTTGTCTCAGGCGGGCCATGGGGGTGGGCATTCGGCCAAACGACTCGAAACGACCAAGTGCCATTTTGGCACAGGGCTGGCGGATCTTTGACCACAAAGCGCTTCGGTGAAGGAACCACGATAGTTTCTCGCCCGTTCTTCGCCGTGAACGTGAAAAAAAATGGCTTTTTACACATGTCCAGACAACAAAATCATCACCCGACGACACACGGAATTTTAGTCGCCGAGGACACCGCCCTGCTTGCGCTGGAAGTCGTCGACGTCCTCGAAAGCACCGGACTGCAAGTTCTGGGCCCCGCCGTGTCGGTCGTCAAAGCATTGAAACTTCTCGATGAATATCATGCGGCTGCGGCGGTGCTCGATTGGAATTTGCGTGACGGCACATCGGAAGTGGTTGCGCAGCGCCTGCTCGATGACGGCGTGCCGTTCGTATTCTACACGTCGGATATTGCAGCGGTACGTGCTCGCTGGCCCGGCGTGCCGGTGCTCGCCAAGCATCGGTCGATCCTATCGCTCGTGCCGATCGTGAGTGCTCTGCTGGAGCTGGCGCGCACGCGACCTGACGATGAACGCGACGGGCGCGCGGCCTGAAGCCCAAAGCGTCAATCGTTGCTGTTTCCGAAAATTGCGTTGCCCATGAACGAAAATATGGAGCCACCGCAGGGGCCGTCCGGTCCCTGTATGTTGTTGGCTTCTTCCTTGCTCAGCGCCTTCTGCTTCCAAGCGTTGTTCTGGCAGAAGTCTTCCTGAGCTTTCTTGCGCTTCTCGGCACTGGCGACCTTGGTCTTCTGGGCATCCTTGGGCCACGATTGGTCGACGACTGCAGCTGGAGGCGCTTCGTTGGGATCGGGCAGGCGTTTGGGGTCGGGAGGCAGAACCAGTGGCGCGCGCGCCTCCGTGGCGACTTCGGTTTTCTTGCCGATCGCCCCGGTCGAAAGACCGACGGCATCGAAAATCTTACCGTTGAAGTCGACGCCATCGACGCCACCGCAACCGCCCAGAGTGGAAGCGCTCAGCGTCGTCAACACGGCAACAATGATGCCCCGCGCCCTGTTCGCTCTGCTGATCATCTCGTAACGCTCCCCAATGTCCGTCGCGCAAACTCCCATTGCGCCGTAGTGCAGCCGTGCACCTCGTCGACGTCAACCCCGCCGGTCGTCCCCACTGGCGGTTGCTCCAGCACCATCTTGCGCGGTGTTCGAGGCATCTTTGCGACGTCGATTCTCCATCAAGGACTCATACATGAGCCCGAGCACCCCGGCAACGATGGCGGCATCTGCGATGTTGAAGACGTACCAGTAAAAACCGAAGGCGTGCAGCGAGAAGTAATCGACCACGCCGCCGTGCAGAACGCGATCCAGCGCGTTGCCGAGCGCTCCGCCGATGATCAGCCCCAAGCTGGTTCCCATCAGTCGTCCCGAACCCGATCGGGCGACCCAGATCCACAACCCCAAAGCCGTGGCGAGCGCGAAGATCGTCAGCAGCCATTGGCCCGCAGTCACGAATAATCCGTAGCTGACGCCCCGATTGAGTACGAACACGTAGTCCAGAAACGGCGTCACGCTTACCCGACCCAGGTCACGGATGCCCATGCCCAGGAGCATCCACGCTTTATGGGCTTGATCCGCCACAAACGTGGCCAGGGCCGTCCACGCACATGCGCGCGAGTACGGCCCCCAGAAATAGGACTGTGTCGGGTGCGTTACCATGATCCCGGTCTAGTGATTGGCCGACGCCTCGGCAAGCGACGCGTCGGCGCATGGAGTGGGCCCCATCACCGAATGAGTTCGGCGAGTTCCGGCACGACCCAGAAGGGCTTTTCCCCGCGCGCCATGCGTTGCGCATTGTCGAAGGCATTGCGGAAGCGGGCCGTGTGATTGTCCGACGTGGGGCCGGCGAAGTGGGCCGTCAACACGACATTGTCGAGGTTGAACAGCGGGTTGTTGGAGGGCGGCGGTTCCTGATCGAACACGTCGAGGCCGGCGCCGAAGATTTTGTGCGCGGCGAGCGTCTCGTGCAGCGCGCGCTCGTCGATCACGGGACCGCGCGAGGTGTTGACGATGATCGCCGACGGCTTCATCAGCGCCAATTCCGAGGCGCCGATCAGGTGGCGGGTCGACTCGTTGAGCGGGGTATGCAGCGAGACGAAATCGGAGCGCCGCATCAGCTCGCGCAGCAGCCGGAACTTGACGCCGAGCGCGTCTTCTTCGTCTTCGCTCAGCCGCTTCACGTCGTAGTATTCGACATTCATGCCGAACGCTTTGGCGCGGCGCGCGACCTTCTTGCCGATGTTGCCCAGGCCCACGATGCCCAGCGTTTTGTCGTAGAGTTCATACATCGTCGGCGGCGGACCATTGCCGCGCCAGCGCCCACCCGACACGCTGGCGTGTTGCCAGACCACTTTGCGCGCCACCGTCAGCATCAGCATCATCGCGTGCTCAGCCACCGAGATGGCGTTGGCGCCGCCGTTGTTTGCGACCGGCACATTCGCACGTCGCGCCGCATCGAGATCGACGTCGTCGTATCCGGCACTCAGCATCTGCACCAGACGCAGCTTGGGCGCGGCGCGATAGAACGCGTCCGGCATCTTCGTGCTCGGATAGCAGACCATGTATTCGGCAGGACCGGCGGCCGCCGCGATCGCGGCGAAATCGTTGCGCACGATCACGGTGTCGAAGCCCGACGGCGCCATTTCGCGGGCGATCTCGCCGGTCTCGGCCGACGGCGGAACGACGATAATGCGGGCGCTCAAGCGATCCTCCCCGGCCAATTTTGCTCATTGTGAACGCAACGACGCACAAAAAGCCATGGCCCCAAAAATCATGGCCCGACACGCGGCCGGGCCATGCACCAATCAGGACATCAACCGGCCGGAACGGCCGCTTCCGGCGCGGGGTGAAATCTTTTCACGG